>URST01000020.1 GCA_900550585.1 uncultured Eubacteriales bacterium | reverse complement strand
CAAGGTACACGTCCCACGCGGAACAGTCTTTATCCTATCACATGGCTCCCATATTGTCAAGTTATTTTTTGAAAAAACAGGAAATATTTTTTTCAGGTCCGGCATTTATTATTTCCGGTTTTCTTCCGGTTAAACTTCCGCCTGGAAATTATCATGAAAATACGGCGTTTTGAGCCGGGCGGCTGTAAATATCTTCCAATTCGTGCTGGTGGTAGAGGTAGCCGGGATCGTCAAAATATTTGGCGCCGGAGGGACAGCCCTTCACGCAGGCGCAGCATTTGATGCAGATGCCGGTGACCTGCGACACATCGGCGGGGTCGATGCTGCCCATGGGACAGCGGGCGGCGCACAGGCCGCAGCCGCCGCACTTCGTCATATCCGTTTTGGGCTTGACCTTCAGAATGTTGATGGGCGCGCCGTGGCGGTCCCGGGGGGTATAGTAGGGGCGGATGGGCTCCTGCCCCGCCACGGAGACAGGAGCGGCAGGCAGGGCGGCAAGCTCTCTTATCTTCTGTGCCGCGGTGCGGGCGAAGTTGTCCATCTGCGTCATATCCGCCGCGTCGGGGCGGCCGGCACCCAGCGTGCGGGAGAAGCTGTGCTCCCCCACGAAGGCGGCGGCCGCCACCGGCATGAAGCCGTTGGCGGTGAGGATGTTCCGCAATTCTATCAGAGAATCGTCAAAATCTCGGTTGCCGAACAGCACCACCGGCACCGCCGGCGTGCCGTCTCCGCGGACCCTGCCGGTAAGGTAGGGCAGCAGGACATTGGGCACACGGCCCGCGTAGGTGGGCGTGCCCAGCACCACCAGATCGTCCGGGCCGAAGGTCAGATCGGCCTGTCGGGTGGCGGGCGGCGTGAAGTCGAAGCTCTCCAGCGGTACGGACAGCGCCGATGCCAGACCGGAGGCGATGCGTTTGACAGTCTTTTCCGTGGTGCCGGTACCGCTGAAGTACACGGCCCATACGCGCTTGGGCTGCATGACAGTCCCTCCCCTGTTCTCTATTTATAGATGGGTGTTCACAGCTTGAAATCGTCCTCGGTGAGGCGGGCGGCGTCCAGCTTGGCCGGGCGCGGCGGCACCCGCTTCAGCGGGTCGTATCTGAAGGCGCCGCAGCGGTCGGACGCAGGCACCACGCCCCGCTTGACGCAGGCCACCTGCTCATCGTTGATGCGATTGCCCCGGGCACAGTAGGCGCAGCGGGGATCGATATTCTTGCGAAACAGCATAGGCTCACCTCACAGTGTGTACAGCTGCACCGCACCGTCGGCGGCAGTGGCGCTGATCTGGGTGATGGGATGCTCGAAGCTGTCGATGATGCGGGAGGCCATGGGATCCTCCAGTTCCTTCTGGATCAGGCGGCGCAGGTTGCGGGCGCCGTAGGTCATGGAGTAGGACTTCTCCACCAGATAGTCCACCAGCGCATCATCGTAGTGGAAGGTATAGCCCTTGTCGCGGAGGGAGGTGCGCAGCTCCTCCAGCATGATGCGGGCGATGCCGGAGAAGTTCTCCTTCGTCAGGTGGTTGAAGCAGATAATCTCGTCCACACGGTTGAGGAACTCGGGGCGCAGGAAGTCCCGCAGGGCCTTCATGGTGCGCTCCTTCCCCTGCTGGTCGGCGCTGCCGCCGAAGCCCACCGCGCCGGAGGACTTCGTGTCGGAGCCGGCGTTGCTGGTCATGACGATGACGGTGTTCTCAAAGTTCACCTTGCGGCCGTGGGCATCGGTGATCTGACCGTCGTCCAGGATCTGCAGCAGGACGTTGAGCACATCCGGGTGGGCCTTTTCGATCTCGTCGAACAGCACCACGGAGTAGGGCTTGCGGCGGATCTTCTCCGTCAGCTGGCCCGCCTCGTCATAGCCCACATAGCCGGGGGGCGAGCCCACGATGCGGGAGACGGAGTGCTTCTCCATAAACTCGGACATATCCAGACGGATCAGGGACTCCGGCGCGTTGAACAGATCGTCCGCCAGCTGCTTGACCAGCTCCGTCTTGCCCACACCGGTGGGGCCGACGAAGATGAAGCTCACCGGCTTGTGCTTGGGGGAGATGCCCACCCGATTGCGGCGGATGGCGGCGGACACGGCGGCGATGGCTTCGTCCTGCCCCACCACATGGGCCCGCAGGCGCTGATCCAGCTCCGCCAGGCGCTTGAACTCCTCCTCCTTGATCTTGCTGGCCGGGATCTTCGTCCACATCTCGATGACACGGGCGATGTTCTCCATAGTCAGCTGAGGCGTGCCCTTGGCGCGGATCACATTCAGCTCGTCGGTGACACGCAGCTCCTGACTGCGCAGCTCGGCGATGCGCTCGTAGCGGTGGTCCAGCTCGTCCTGGGTGAACTCCTGCCCGTCGGCGGGCTGTGCGGACATCAGGTTCTCCCGCTCGAAGGTCAGGTTCTCCAGCTCGCGCTCCAGCTCCATGCGGCGGTTGATATCGGGGTCGTGGAGGTTCTTGTCGGAGCATGCCTCGTCGATGAGGTCGATGGCCTTGTCCGGCAGGTAGCGGTCGGTGATGTACCGCTCGGACAGCAGCACCGCCTGACGCAGCACCCCCTGGGGGATAGAGACGCCGTGGAACTGCTCGTAGTAATGGGCGATGCCCTGCAGGATCTTCAGGGTATCCTCCATATTCGGCTCGTTGACGGTGACGGGCTGGAAACGGCGCTCCAGCGCGGTGTCCTTTTCGATGTGCTTGCGGTACTCGTTGAAGGTGGTGGCGCCGATGACCTGTATCTCGCCCCGGCTCAGGGCGGGCTTGAGGATGTTGGCGGCGTTCATGCTGCCCTCGGCATCGCCGGCGCCCACGATGTTGTGTACCTCGTCAATGACCAGAATGATGTTTCCGGCCTTGCGTATCTCCTCGATCAGGCCCTTCATGCGGCTTTCAAACTGGCCGCGGAACTGGGTGCCTGCCACCAGCGCCGTGAGGTCCAGCAGATAGACCTCCTTCTGGCGCAGCTTGAAGGGCACATCGCCGGAGACGATGCGCTGGGCCAGTCCCTCGGCGATGGCGGTCTTGCCCACGCCCGGCTCGCCGATGAGGCAGGGGTTGTTCTTCTGGCGGCGGTTCAGGATCTGCACCACACGCTCGATCTCCTGCTCGCGGCCGATGACGGCGTCCAGCTTGCCGTCGCGGGCGCGCTGGCTCAGGTTGATGCAGTAATTGTCCAGAAACTTGCGCTTCTGGTCCTTCTTGCGGCCCGTGGGCTGCTGGCCGGCGCTGCCGCCGTTCTCGCGGGGCTGCTCCGCCGGGGGATTGCTACCGTTGTTGAACAGGCGGTTCAGGAACGGGAACGTGGCGGTCTTGCCGCTCTCCTCGTCGTCCTCGTCCTCGCCGCCCTCCGGCAGGTCGTTCATCTCCTCCGCGCCGCCGAAGGCCTGCATCATCTCGTTGTTGATGTTCTCCAGATCCTCCGGTGTGATGCCCATGCGCTTCATCATGTCCTCCACCTGGGGCAGACCCAGCTGGGCGGCACACTTCAGGCACAGGCCCTCGTTGACCATCTCGTTTTTCTCGTTCATCCGGGAGATGAACACGACGGCCACGTTTTTCTTGCATCGGGAACAAAGTGTAGGCTGCATGGTGATCCTCCATTATCCGTCGGGGTTATATCAGTATTGCCAGCCGGGGACGCGGGCAAACGCGGCGGCGGCAGGGTCATCAGAGCGAGGTGATCAGCTCCATGGGGCTGTGCTCCGCAAAGAAGCGGAGGATGTAGGTCTGACCGATCAGTTCCGGTGTGATCCACAGCTGGAAGCGGCGCAGCAGCCAGACGGCGAAAAACAGCAGCAGCGCACCCTTTACAAGGCCCAGCGCCCCGCCCAGTACGGCGTTGACGCCGTGGACCACGGGCAGCTTCGTAAAGAGGTGCAGCGGCGCCAGCAGCAGCCGCAGCAGCAGAAGCAGCAGCAGGAACGACACCAGATAGACCACGGCATAGGCCACGGAGCGCAGCACCGTGGACACCACGGCGGACAGCAGGGTCTGCCCCACCTCCTGGGCCTTATCGGTGACGCTGCGCACCATCTCGTCCAGCGTGTCGCCGGAGAAGCCGAATGTCTCCAGAATGCCGGCGGCGGCCAGACTGGGGTCAGCCTCGGCGGCGGCATCAACGGCGGTCTGCCCGCCCATCTGCTGCTGGAGCTTCTCCGTCAGGACAGGCTCCAGCCATTTGGCGGCGGGGTCGGCCAGATGCTCGGCCAGCCATGCCGCGCCCAGCAGGGCCACAACAACGATGGCCACCCGGGCGAGGCTCTGCAGAAAGCCCTGCCGGATACCCAGCACCAACGCCAGCAGCAGGAATGCCGCCATGAAAATATCCACGAAAATAGCCATAGTTCTCCTTTGCCGTTACGGCAGATACAGGCTGGCGGCGGTGGAGCCTGCCAGCACGGCGGAGCCATCGGCCCGCATCAGTACCTGCCGGGCCTCGCTGACGGCGTCCAGTCGGGCGCACTCCGCCAGATTTTTGTCATAGATGACCATGTGGTCGCTGAACAGGACGGCGATGTAGCGTCCCGCGGCGGACATGCTCAGCACCTCGCCGTCCACATCCAGAGAGGCCAGCGCCTGACCGTCCGGTGTGACGGTGACGAGACGGTTCTGGGTGCCGTTGCGGTAGCGGCCCAGCAGCAGCGCAGCGTAGCCGTCGCCGCCGCAGTCCACCCGGCGCAGGTAATCCCCGCCGCAGCTGTAAGCGGCCTGCACCTCGCCGGAGGTGTCCAGAAAACAGAGCTGCTCCTCCATGACGGCGCAGAACAGGCCGTCCATGGGGATCAGGTCGTAGATGAGGCTGCCGGTCAGGGCGCAGGTGGCCTCCGGCGTCTCGCTGTTGGTGCGATAGAACACCACATAGCTGGTGAACACGCCGCTGCTCTGGCCCATGGTGACGGCGGCCAGCGTGCGGCTGTCGTTGGACAGGGCGGCGGTCATGATAAAGCGGTCCGCCGAGCGGTAGGCAAATACCGGCTGGCCGGAGGCGTCGTAGACCCGGACCGCGGCCTTGCAGCCGCTCTCGTTGCTGGTGACGGTGAGGCAGCCGGCGTCGTTGAGGACGGCGGACAGGATCTCACCGGAGGCGTCCAGCCGGTAGACCAGGCCCTTGGATGACAGGACGTAGACGGTTTTGCCGCCCACGTCATAGGCGGCGGCGCGGGTGGCGCTGCGGGCCAGCGCGGGAGTCTGGAACTTCACCGACTGGTCGTAGACCGTTTTGCCCGTCTCGTCCAGCACCGAGAGCTGGTGCATGGACACGGAGATGAGACTGCCCTCCAGCGAGGCGAAGGTGCCGGACTGGTCGCTGGCGTAGCGGTACAGCTGGGCGCAGCCGTTCTCGTCCTTCTGTGCCTTGGCGTACAGCATCCGGCGGCGCAGGCCGTCGAACTCGCCCCGGTCGTACAGGACGGACAGCACCACGGCGATAAGGGCCAGCAGCGTCACCAGTGCCAGCCAGAGAAAGCGCTTTTTACTTTTCTTCGCCACGCGGCGGGGCGGCTCCTCCTGGGGGTTGCCGCCGCCGAGGGCCATGTTGTCCCGTGATCTTTTATCCATTGAGTCGTTCGTCCTCGTACCATACGCGGGTGAGATACAGGCCGCCGGGAGGGGCCGTGGGGCCGGCCAGCGTGCGGTTGCCGGAATCCAGGATCACCGGGATGTCCTCCGGCGCCAGCTTGCCCTCCGCCGCGTAGAGCACCGTGCCCGTAATGGCACGCACCATATTATACAAAAAACCGTCGGCGCATACCTTCAATTCCAGCAGCTCCCCGCTGCGGGCGACGCGGCAGTAGTGGATGGTGCGCACCGTGCTGCGGACGTTGGTGCCCACGCTGCGCACGGCGGCGAAGTCGTGGGTACCCTCAAACATCCGGGCGGCGCGGTCCATCACCGTCTCGTCCAGGCGCTTGGGGTAGAAATAGGCCCGGTCCACATAGAACGGGTTCTTGATGCGGGAGTTGTAGATGCGGTAGGTATACTCCTTCTTGATGCAGGAGCCGATGGCGTTGAAATCCTCCGCCACCTCGTAGGCCGCCTTGACCACGATGTCCTCGGGGATGTGGGTGTTGGCGGCAAAGGGCAGGCGCTCCACCGGGATGCGGGAGCTGGTGCGGAAATTGGCCACATAGTGCTCAGCGTGGACGCCGGCATCGGTGCGGCCGCAGCCGGTGACCTTCACCGGCTCGCCGCAGACCATGCTCAGGCCCCGCTCCAGCGTCTGTGCCACGGAGATCTCCGTTTTCTGCACCTGCCAGCCGTGGTAGGCGGCGCCGTTGTACATTAAGATCAGGGCGATGTTGCGCACCGCGCCGCCTCCTTTCTCAGAAGCCGAATTTTTTCAGGACGATGATGCCGGCGGTCAGCACCGCGAAGCCCGTCAGAGACAGCCAGTCCGCCCGCCGGTAGTGCAGGACCCGCAGGGCCGTGCGGCCCTCGCCGCCGTGGTAGCAGCGGCACTCCATGGCGGTGGCCAGCTCGTCGGCGCGGCGGAACGCGCTGATGAACAGGGGCACCAGAATGGGCACCAGCGCCTTGGCGCGCTGGAAGATATTGCCTGTCTCAAAGTCCGCGCCCCGGGCCTTCTGGGCGGACATGATCTTGTCCGTCTCCTCGATAAGGGTGGGGATGAAGCGCAGGGCGATGGACATCATCATGGCCAGCTCGTGCACCGGGAAACGCAGCTTTTTCAACGGCGACAGCAGGTGCTCCAGCCCGTCCGTCAGGGCGATGGGGCTGGTGGTATAGGTCATGAGGAACGTGCCCATGATGAGCATGACGATGCGCAGCACCATCTGCACGGCGGAGACGATGCCCTCCCATGTGATGTGGCGCAGCAGCCACACGTCCGCCACCGGTGTGCCGGTGGTGAAGAACATGTTCATGAGGGCTGTGAACGCCACAATGATGTACACCGGCTTCAATCCCCGTGTCAGGGCCTTCCACTCCACCCTGGACAGGAGGATGCACCCTGCCAGCACGGCGATCATGATGCCGTAGGTCAGCGGGCCTTTGGCGTTGAACAGCGCCACGATATACAAAATGACGCACAGCAGCTTCGTCCGGGGGTCCAGCCGGTGGATGGGGGTATTGCCGGGGAAGAACTGGCCCAGCGTGATATCCTTCAGCATACGCCGGCGCCCCCTTTCAGACGGAGCAGCGCGTCGCGCAGCGCCTCCACGGTGTAGACCGCCGTGTCCACCGGCAGGCCCCGGCGGCGCAGGGTCAGCGCCACCTTGGTGACCTGGGGGATGTCCAGCCCCACCTGCTCCAGTTCGTCGGCGCGGGCGAACACCTGACGGGGCGTGCCCTCCATGAACACATGGCTGTCGGACAGCACCACGATGCGGTCCACGTTGCGGGCGATCTCCTCCATGCTGTGGCTCACCAGCACCACGGAGGCGTTTTTCGCCCGGTGATAATCCTGAATGCGGGCCAGAATGTCGTCCCGTCCCCGGGGGTCAAGACCCGCCGTAGGCTCGTCCAGCACCAGCACCTTGGGTTCCATGGCGATGACGCCGGCAATGGCCACGCGGCGCTTCTGCCCGCCGGACAGCTCAAAGGGGGACTTGTCCAGCATGGCCTCCGTCAGCCCCACGAAGGCGGCGGCGGAGCGGACGCGGCGGTCGATATCCGCCTCGTCCAGACCCATGTTCTTCGGGCCGAAGGCGATGTCCTTATACACCGTCTCCTCAAACAGCTGATACTCCGGGTACTGGAACACCAGTCCCACCTGGAACCGCACGTCCCGTATCTTTTTGGGGTCGGCCCAGATGTCCTTTCCCTGCAGCAGGATGCGGCCCGATGTGGGCTTCAGCAGTCCGTTGAGGTGCTGGATCAGCGTGGACTTGCCGGAGCCGGTGTGGCCGATGATGCCCAGAAACTCGCCGTCCATCACGGACAGGCTCATATCCTCCACGGCGCTGCGCTGGAACGGCGTGCCCGCCGAATAGGTGTGGGTCAAATGCTCTATCTGTAAGATCGGTTCCAAGGTTACTTCCCTTCCGCCGCGCCCAGAGCGCGGCAAATGGTATCGGCGCACTGGTCCACCGTCAGGCTGTCCAGTGCCACAGGCAGTCCCGCCTGCGCAAGCTCGTGCAGCAGCTCCACCGTGTCTGGTGCGGCAAGGCCGAAGCCGTGCAGCTCCTCCACCCTGGCGAACACCTGCCGGGGCGTGCCGTCCATGGCCACGGCGCCGTCATTCATGACGATGACGCGGTCGGCGTCCTCCGCCTCGGACATGTGGTGGGTGATGAGCACCACGGTGATGCCCCGCTCCCGGTTCAGGCGGCGGACGGTGTCCAGCACCTCCCGCCGGCCGGCGGGGTCCAGCATGGCCGTGGCCTCGTCCAGCACGATGCACTCCGGCTCCATCGCAATGACGCCGGCGATGGCGATGCGCTGCTTCTGTCCGCCGGACAGCAGGTGCGGCGCGTGGCGGGCGAATTTCTCCATGCCCACGGCGGCCAGCGCGTCGTCCACCCGGCGGCGTATCTCCGCCGTGGGGACGCCCAGATTCTCCGGCCCGAAGGCCACATCCTCCTCCACCACGTTGGCGACGATCTGGTTATCCGGGTTCTGGAACACCATGCCGGTGCGCCGCCGGATCTCCAGCAGCAGCGACTCGTCACGGGTGTCCATGCCCTCCACATACACGGCGCCGCCGTCGGGCAGCAGCACCGCGTTCATATGCTTGGCAAGGGTGGATTTGCCGGAGCCGTTGTGGCCCAGCACCACCACAAAGCTGCCCTTTTCCACCGTCAGGGACACGCTCCGCAGGGCGGGAGGATTCGTCTCCCCCTCCGGGGCGGGATAGGTAAAGGTCAGGTCTTTTGTTTCGATCATGGTCGGCATAGTGATCTCTCCGTTCTTGCTCAGTCGGCGCACCAGCGGCCCGTGGCGCCGCAGGGCAGCGCCATACCGGAATCGGTGCAGGGCAGGCCCAGCTCGTCCCACGTCACATGTCCGCCGAATTTGCGGCCCACCAGCATCTGCAGGATATAACCCAGCACCGACGGGGCAAGACCCGTGGTGTAGCTGTTGAGAATGACGAACAGGGGCTTGTCCGACAGCACCTGGGCGCACAGGCGGACAAAGGGGTACAGGTTCTCCTCCAGCTTCCAGACCTCGCCGGAGGGGCCGCGTCCATAGCTGGGAGGATCCATGATGATGGCGTCATACGTCTTGCCCCGGCGTATCTCACGCTCCACGAATTTGGCGCAGTCGTCCACGATCCAGCGGATGGGGGCGTCGGCAAGGCCGCTGAGGCGGGCGTTGTCCTTGGCCCAGGCCACCATGCCCTTGGCCGCGTCCACATGACAGACGCTGGCGCCGGCCTTGGCGCAGGCCACGGTGGCGCCGCCGGTATAGGCGAACAGGTTCAGCACACGGATGGGACGGCCCGCGGCGCGGATCTGCTCCATGGCGAAGTCCCAGTTGGCGGCCTGCTCCGGAAAGAGGCCGGTGTGCTTGAAGTTCATGGGCTTGACCTGAAACGTCAGGTCCTTATAGCGGATGGGCCAGCTCTCCGGCAGCTTTCCCTTGTCCCAGTGGCCGCCGCCGGTGGAGGAGCGGGAGTACCGGGCGTTGGCGGTCTTCCAGCGCCGGTCGCGGCGCTCCGTGTCCCAGATGGCCTGGGGGTCGGGGCGCACCAGTATCTGCCGGTCCCAGCGCTCCAGCTTTTCGCCACCGCCGCAGTCCAGCAGCTCGTAATCCTGCCAATCCTTTGCGATCCACATACAGGCCGCACCTCCGCGTTTGAGATAGTAAATCAGCTTATTATACAACGTGCCGCCGGTGGCGTCAACCGTGGAAAATGTGAACGCCCCTCCGGTTTTCCGGAGGGGCGCAGGGGTCAGGTATCGGTCCTGTCGGCCTTCTTCAGACCGGTGATGGCGTTTTTCACGCCGGTGAGGCCCTTTTCCGCGGTCTTGAGGCCCTGCCCGGCGGCTTTCTTCAGCTCCTCCTTCACGTCCACAGCCAGACGGCGGAAGATCTCGGCGATGATCTTCCTGTCCTGCTCGTCGGCGCCGCTGTACTGCTTCAGCAGGGCCGCGCCGCCGGCCAGACCGCCGGCACGGAGGTCATCCAGCGTCCGGGCCTTGCCGGAGAGGCTCAGCACGTCGAACAGGGCATCGGAGAACTGCTCCCGCTCCTGCGGGGTCATGGAGCCGATCCACTGGCGCAGCACATCGTCACTGAGCTTGCCCATCTGGGAGCGCTGGCCCAGATGGACGAACCGGGGGCCAAGGACGCTCCAGGACATGGGCTCGTGCTGCATGACGGAACGGTTGCTGCTGTCGATGACGGCGTAATCCTCCGCGTGCTCCAGCAGGACGCCCACGATGGAGGACTCAGGGATATAGGTATGGAGCTTGTCGGCCACACGGCGGTAGGCATCGGAATCCACCATGTCGTGAGAGAAGCCGGGGCCGTCGTTGTTGTAGGCATCCAGCAGGCGCTGCTCCTGCAGCTGGGCGGGGATGTGGATGGCGGCCCACGCCGCCAGATTGCCGCCCTTGCTGTGACCGGCGATGCGCAGCTTGCGGTCCGGGCAGGCGGCGGCCATCTCCACGGTGTAGGCCGTGGCCCGCTCCTGGGCCGGCACGGCGCTGAGGAAGCTCATGTTGAAGTCCTCCTTCCACCCCACCAGCGAGGTGTCGGTGCCCATGAAGGACACCAGCAGCGTGTCGTCCGGCAGCAGGTAGGACACGGCATCGAACTGCATCTCCTTCGCCTCGTCCCACTCGTGGGTGAAGCCGAACATCCGCACGTCCCGGAAACGCTCCGTCTCCGCCGCCAGGCGCATGAGGGGGATGTAGTCCAGCTCCGACAGGCCCAGCTGTTCGTCCTCCTCCGTCAGGCGGGCGGCCACGTCCGGCAGCGCCACGGCCCGGGCGGGGTCGGTGGTCCTGAGATCGTCGAAGCGGCGGAAGTTCAGGTAAGAGATGATGCACAGCACCAGATCGTCCACCTCGTTGAAGCCATCCTGCGCGAAGGTCAGGTCGCCCCGCCAGCGCAGGTAATCCATGACGGTTCCGTTTTTATCCATAGCTACCTCCTGCCGTAAGTCTTTCGAGGGGATCATTGTAGCATATTTTTCCCGTGGAAACAAGCGGTATGCGGCGGAGAAAATTTTCAGCAAACAGTTGCTTCCGCCGCGTTTTTACGGTACACTGTTCCTATCAGACATCCACACGGTACGGAGAGAGGAGAACGTATGGAACAGATCATTTGGGGCGCTGCATTCCTTCTGGCGGCGGTGCTGCTGGTATGGCTGGGCGTCCGGCACCGGAAAAACGCGCAGAAATCGTATGAGGACGACGTGCGGCGGTACACGGCTGCCACGGTCATGACCGTGGTGCATCTGAGCGAATCGGTCCTTGAGACATGGGAGGATCGGGACGACGGCTCCCGGGAGCTGCGGCGGGAGACGGTCTACACGCCCACCTATGAGTACACGGTGGACGGCAAGACATACCAGTACTGCAGCCGCTGCTGTGTCTCCAGCCGCGATATGGGCCGGCAGGTCACGGGCTACTATGACCCCTCCGATCCCAGCATGATCACCGAGAATAAGCCCAGAAAGCCCATACTGGGCGGGTTCCTGTTTTTCGCCGGTGCGGCGTTCCTGCTGTTTTTCGCCGTGGAGGCCTTTGCGGGCAACCTGAATATCTAATACTTCCTGCGCACCGATATGCGAAAGCCCCGCGCCCTATGGCGCGGGGCTTTTTTGTGCAGTTGGCGGACACGTCCCGCAGGCGGTTTAGCCCGGAGGCCACGTCATGTCGCGGCCGGCCAGCACATGGAAGTGCAGGTGCTTGACGGTCTGCCCCGCCTGATCGCCGCAGTTGTTGACGATGCGGTAGCTCTCCACGCCCAGCTCCTTGCAGATCTTCACGATGACCTCAAAGCAGTGAGCCACCACGGCGCTGTTGTCCGCCGTAATGGCGTTGGCGCAGCAGATATGCTCCTTGGGTACCACCAGAAAATGAGTGGGCGCCTGGGGGTCGATGTCGTAGAAGGCGTAGCACTGCTCGTCCTCGTAGACCTTGTTGCTGGGGATCTCGCCGTCGATGATGGCGCAGAACAGGCAATCGTTCTTCATGGTCTGTCTCCTTTCGATGGTTTTTTCACGCCGTCCCGCCCCGGTGGAGCGGGACGGCGGTGTTTTTGTTTTCTCAGCCCAGCTTGGAGGACACAAAATCGTCCACCGTGGCCAGCGCATCGTCCACCTTCAGCAGATCGGTGCCGCCGCCCATGGCGCTGTCGGGCTTGCCGCCGCCCTTGCCGCCGCATACGGCGGACACGGACTTCACCAGTTCGCCGGCCTTGATGCCCCTGGCAACGGCATCCTTGCCGCAGACCGCCAGGAAGCTGACCTTCTCGCCGGTGACGCTGGCCAGCACCGCCACCACGGAGGGGTCCTTATCGCGCAGGAAGTCGCCCATGGTGCGCAGCGCGTTGGCGTCCAGCCCCTGACGGGTGCCGGTGATGATGTGCAGGCCGCCCACGGTCTTGGCGGACGCCATGACCTGCTTTGCCTCGCCCAGAGACGCCTCGGCCTTGAACTTCTCCACGGCCTGACGCAGCTCCTTCATCTCGTTGGCCTGCTGCTCCATGCGCTCCAGAATGCCGCCGGGAGCGGTCTTGAAGAACTGGGCGGCCTTCAGCAGCGTGGTGCGGCCGTGGCGGGTCTCCTCCAGAGACACCTTGCCGGTGGTGGCCTCGATGCGGCGGACGCCGGAGGCCACGCTGCTCTCGGACTTGATGCGGAACATACCGGCCTTGGCGGTGTTGTCCAGATGCGTACCGCCGCACAGCTCCATGGAGAAATCGCCCATGGTCACGACACGCACGGTCTCGCCGTACTTCTCGCCGAAGGTGGCCACGGCGCCGCGTGTCTTGGCCTCGGCCAGCGGCAGCTCCTCGGTGGTGACGGACAGGCCGTCCAGCACGGCGTCGTTCACCAGATCCTCCACCTCCAGCAGCTGCTGGGGGGTGATGGCCTCGAAGTGGGTAAAGTCGAAGCGCAGACGGTCCGGCTCCACCAGAGAACCGGCCTGATGGACATGGTCGCCCAGCACCTTCTTCAGCGCGGCATCCAGCAGATGGGTGGCGGTATGGGCGCGGCGGATGGCGCTGCGGCGGGCCGTATCAATGGTGGGAGACACGCTGTCACCCACATGGAGGGCGCCCTTGACCAGCTTGCCGTAGTGCATATACTTGCCGCCCTTGTTCTTCTGAACGTCTGTCACCACGAATTCCACACCGTTGGCGGTGATGGTGCCGTGGTCGGCCACCTGACCGCCCATCTCCGCGTAGAACGGGGTCTGATCCAGCACCACGATGGCGTCCATGCCGCTGACGATCTCCTCCACCAGCTGGCCCTCGGCCACGATGGCCAGCACATTGGCGTCGTCCAGCCGGTCGTACTCGTAGCCGGCGAACACGGTGGCGGGCATGTCCTTGCCGAACTCCACGCCGGCCCAGCCCAGATCGCCCAGCGCCTTGCGGGCCTCACGGGCGCGCTCCTTCTGTTCGGTCATCAGGGCCTTGAAGGCCTCCTCGTCCACGGTCATGCCCTCCTCGGCCGCCATCTCCACCGTCAGGTCGATGGGGAAGCCGAAGGTATCGTACAGCTTGAAGGCGTCGCTGCCGGAGAACACCGTCTCGCCCTTTTCCTTGTGAGCCGCCAGCATCTCGCCGTAGATGCGCATGCCGCCGTCGATGGTGCGGGCGAAGTTCTCCTCCTCGGTGCGGATGACCTTGGTGATATAGCTCTGCTTCTCCCGCAGGTCGGGGTACTGGCACTCATTCTCATGCACCACGGTGTCCACCACCTGATACAGGAACGGCTCGTTGACGCCCAGCAGTTTGCCATGGCGGGCGGCGCGGCGCAGCAGGCGGCGCAGCACATAGCCGCGGCCCTCGTTGCTGGGCAGGATACCGTCGCAGATCATGAACGTGGCGGAGCGAATGTGGTCGGTGATGACACGCAGGCTCACGTCCCGCTTCTCCGTCTCGCCGTAGTGGGCGCCGGTCAGCTCGCTGACCTTGTGGGTGATGTTCATAACGGTGTCCACATCGAACAGGCTGTCCACATTCTGGCAGACGCAGGCCAGACGCTCCAGACCCATGCCGGTGTCGATGTTCTTCTGCTTCAGCTCGGTGTAGTTGTTGTGGCCGTCGTTGTCGAACTGGCTGAACACGTTGTTCCAGATCTCGATATAGCGGTCGCAGTCGCAGCCCACGGTGCAGCCGGGCTTGCCGCAGCCGTACTCGGGCCCGCGGTCATAGTAGATCTCGGAGCAGGGACCGCAGGGGCCGGAGCCGTGCTCCCAGAAGTTGTCCTCCTTGCCGAAGCGGAAGATCTTCTCGGCGGGGATGCCGATCTCATCGTGCCAGATGTTCCACGCCTCGTCGTCGCTCTCGAACACGGAGGGATACAGGCGGTCAGACTCCAGACCCACCCACTGGGGGCTGGTCAGGAACTCCCAACTCCATGCGATGGCCTCGTGCTTGAAGTAGTCGCCGAAGGAGAAGTTGCCCAGCATCTCAAAATAGGTGCCGTGGCGGGCGGTCTTGCCCACGTTCTCAATATCGCCGGTGCGGATGCACTTCTGGCAGGTGCAGACGCGGCGGCGGGGCGGCTCCTCCTCCCCCTTGAACCAGGGCTTCATGGGGGTCATGCCCGCGTTGATGAGCAGGATGGATTTGTCGTTCTGGGGTACCAGCGAAAAGCTGGGCAGGCGCAGGTGGCCCTTTGTCTCAAAGAATTGCAGGAACAGCTCCCGCAGCTCATTCAGGCCGTGATAGGGATGGCTCATAGTATTCGTCTCCTTTATATAGTAAATTTGTTTCACCAGCGATGGGCGGCCGCAAAAAATAAATGCGCCCCGCGCCCTGCGTACACACAGGGGCGAAGCGCTGCTTCACGGTACCACCCTGATTCGGCGGAAGAACCGCCCTCTCAGCCGTCCGGTAACGGGGACGAAGCGTGCCGCTCGTCGCGGCCGGCTCGGAAGCGGCCCACGCTGCGCCGGTCCCGACAGGCTCACACCCTCCCTGTCTCGCTTGGCGGCGGCCGCGGCGTTTCTTCTTCGTCATCGCCTTTATCAAAGATGCTGTTATTGTACCACGAACTCCGCGGTTGTCAACAGAAAATCCGCCTGTTTTTCCGATTTGTGCGATTTTACCCTTGCCTTTCCCGCGCCGTCTGCTATACTGAATAGCCGGTGAATTTGTGAGAAAGGCGGCGTTTCCATGAAAAAGCTGTCGGAAAACGATCATATCGACTTTTACCGCCATCTGGCGTTCTGCGCGGTGGGCGGTTTTTTCGGGTGCTACGCCGTGCTGGTACACAGCGGCGTCATGGGCAACGCCCAGACCATGAACCTGCTGGAGCTGGTCATTGACCTGCTGCGGTGGCAGCTGCCGGATATGCTGCTGCACTTCGGCGCGCTGGCGCTGTATGTGCTGGGCACCATGCTGACGGTGCTGCTGCCCCACTGGTGCGGCGCGGACATGCACCGCGTCTCCCCTGCGGTCACGGCGGTCATGGCGGTAGTGCTGTTTTTCCTGCCGCCGGAGCTGGACCCGGTGATCGCGCTGTATCCCATCTTCTTCGCCATGAGCATCCAGTGGAGCAGCTTCGCCGGCGCCCGGGGCTTTTACAGCTCCACCATTTTCTCCACCAACAACACCAAGCAGACCTCGCTGGCGCTGGCCAGCTATCTGTGTGACCGCGACAGGGCGCACCTGCGGAAAATGTGGTTCTTCCTGGCCACGCTGGGGTGCTTCCATATCGGCGCCGCGTGGGCGTTCTGCGCGGTGAAGTGGTGGTTCACCAGAGGCTCTCTGGCGGTGCTGCCGCTGACGGCGTGGGGCTACATACTGGCGGTGTGCGAGCGGCGGCATGAGGCCGCGGCCGCCCTGCCGGAGGACGAGGACGCGGACAGCGCCGCGCATCCCGCCTCCAACATGTAAAACCGCATAAAAGGGACGCCCGCGCAGTGCGCGGGCGTCCCTTTTTTGTATGTACGTTATCTGCCGCTGAGCGCCACCGCGTGGCGGACAAAGCTCATGGGCGGCACGGGCCGGGGCAGCTCCATGGTGAAGGTCATCTGGGGCGTTTTCGGCTCCAGCAGCACCTCCCCCTCCGGGCCGCGCATGGGCGGGACAGTGATGGTGAAGGGCTTGGTATCCGGGCCGACGATCTCCACCGTGTCGCCGGCGGCAAACTTGTTGCGCAGGCTCATGGTGGCCACGCCGTCGGGGGTGCAGTCCGTCACCACGGCGCAGATCTGCCAGTCCCGCAGGTAGCGGGCGCTCTCGTAGTACTGGCCGGGCTGACCGTAGAAGAAGCCGGTGGCGTAGTGGCGGTGGCTGATATGCTCTACCTCGTCCCGCCAGACGGGGTCCAGCGGCTCACCGGCGGCCGCGGCGTCCAGACAGTGGCGGTAGGCGCCGGTGACGATGGCGGCGTAGTACGCCGACTTGGCGCGGCCTTCGATCTTCAGGCAGTCCACGCCGGCGGCCACGAGGTCGTCCAGATGGTCGATCATGCACATGTCGCGGCTGTTCATGATGTAGGTGCCCTTTTCATCCTCGAACACAGGGAAATACTCGCCGGGGCGCTTCTCCTCCATCAGGGCGTACTGGTAGCGGCAGGGCTGGGCGCACTGGCCCCGGTTGGAATCCCGACCGGTCATATAGTTGCTCAGAAGACACCGGCCCGAGTAGCTGACGCACATGGCGCCGTGGCAGAAGGCCTCCAGCTCCAGCTGCGGCGAGACACGCTGCCGGATGGCGGCGATCTCCGCCAGGCTGACCTCCCGGGCCAGCACCACCCGTGAGGCGCCCAGATCGTACCAGGCCTGGGCGCAGACGTGGTTGGCGATGGACTGCTGGGTGCTGATGTGGCGCTGGCAGCGGGGTGCGTACTTCCCCGCCAGCGTGAACGCTCCCAGATCTGCCAGGATCAGGGCGTCCACCCCCGCCGCGTCCAGCTTTTCCAGATGGGCGGGCAGCTGCTCCGCCTCGTCCCAGCGGGGCATGGTGTTCACAGTGGCGTGGACCTTCACGCCGTGGTCGTGGGCAAAGCGCACCGCCCGGGGCAGCTCCTCATCGGAGAAGTTGCCCGCGAAAGAGCGCATACCGAAGGACGTACCCGCCAGGTACACGGCGTCCGCGCCGTAGAGCACGGCCATCTGCAGTTTTTCCCAGTCCCCTGCTGGGGACAACAGCTCCGGCTTCCGCATCAGGAGTAGATGGGCTGGTACTCCGCGCTGTTGACGAAGCGGAGATGCTCGTTGTAGTCGGTGAAGAAGTGGCTCTTCTTATCGGTACCCAGCGCGAAGAAGTAATACTCCGTGTCGGCCGGGTAGATAGCCGCCTTGATGGCGCTGAGGCCCGGGTTGCAGATGGGGCCGGGGGTCAGGCCCTCATGGATATAGGTGTTGTAGGGATGGTCGATGGTGGTGTCGAAGGTCTTTACGCCGTCGTGCACCATGATATAGTTGATGGAGGAACACAGCTGCAGCAGCCGCCCGCCCTTTTCGCTGTTGGGATTCTCCAGACGGTTGTGGATGACGGAGCTGATGTTCTTGCGCTCGGCATCATCGCCGATGGACTCGCGCTCGATGAGGGAGGCCATGGTGATGATCTGCCGCAGGTCATAGGGAGAATTCTTGATGTCCTGCAGCATCTGCTGGCTGATCTCGTTTTTGAACATGGTCAGCATAGTATCCACCGCGTACACCGCCGTCTTGTTCTTGTCGAAGGTATAGGTGGTGGGGAACAGGAAGCCCTCCATGCGGTCGATGCTGCCCAGCGTGTCGGAGGACAGGAAGGCGTAGTTCTCAAAGTCAAAGTTGGCGCAGGCATCCTCCAGTTCCTCCTTGGTGGCCACGCCCTTCTCCGCCAGCAGGTCGATGATCTGACGGACGGAGTAGCCCTCCGGAATGGTGACCTGCACCAGACCCTGGGCATCCATGGAGTCCTGCTTCCAGTCGTGCATGTTCACGATAAGGGAGCGGAAATCCATGTCGCTGTTGAGCTTATAGGTGCCCGGCTCCACATAGCGGCTGTAATGTAGAAAACCGCTGGCCAGCTTGAAAAAGCCCTTGGAATTTACCAGCCCCGCGTCCTTCAGCTTTGTGGCCACGTCGGACAGGGTATCCCCCTCCTCCACGGTGATCTCCACCTCCACAGGCGCCTTGTTCAGGGAGCACAGGTCGTTGACCAGCAGCCAGCCCACACCTGCCAGCAGGCAGGAGCCCAGCACCACGCACACCAGATAGATGGCCAGACCGGCCCGGCGGCGGGTGCGTTTTCTGCCGCGGCGGCGGTCCTGCTGTGCGGACTCCTGACGGCGCACCTCGTCGGCGTCCCACATGGCCGTCTCGTCCTGTCTGTCGTATCTTTCGTAATTGGACATAGTAACTCCTTTCAGGCGGTCAGCCGATGAGATCGGCCACACGCGCCATCACTTCCTCGTGTATGTCGTTGATCAGGCGGGGCGCGCCGTCCCTGGCGCAGTCGATCCGCGTCCAGCCGCAGCGCGCCACCACATAGGCGGCGTTTTCCCGGCAGCGGCGGAGATACGCCTCGTCCTTTTCATGGATGTCGGCCTTGGTATGGGTGGCGGCCTCCCGCAGGCGCATCATCTGCTCCGTGGCCTCGGTGGGCATGTCCAGATACAGCACGCGGGTCGGCTCCGGCAGGCCCAGCAGGCGGTACTCAAAGTCGAACAGCCAGTCCAGAAAGGCGTCCCGGGCCTCCGGCGGCAGCTTGGCCGTCTGGTGGACGGCGTTGCTGGTGGTGTAGCGGTCGGCGATCAGCAGGCCGCCGGACTCATAGAACCCGCCCCAGTCCTGCTTGTAGGAGGCATAGCGGTCCACGGAGTAAAACGTGGACGCGGCGTAGGCGTTGACATCCTCCGGGTCGCTGCCGAAGGCGCCGCCCAGATACAGGCGGATCAGCGCGGAGGACTCCTCCTGATAGCGGGGAAACTCCAGCTTGCGGAAGGAAATGCCCCGACGCTCCAGCTCCTGACACAGCAGTGCCGACTGGGTGGCCTTGCCGGAACCGTCCGTTCCCTCAAATACGATGAGTCTCCCCTGCATACCGTTCTCCTCCTCAGGACACAATGCCCCATGATGGGAGCTATTGTATCACAGTTTTCCCCGTTTGTCCATATCGTAGACAGAACGATGGCCGCCCGGGTATGCCGGACGGCCTTTTCGCTTATTGCACAGCGGCTTTTTTCCGTCTTTCCTCGTAGACGGTGTTCAGCACATACAGGATGACGCCGGCCCAGATGAACAGGAAGCTCACCAGCTTTTCGCGGGTCAGGGCCTCCCCCATGATGGCGCCGCAGACGATGGCCAACGACGGGCTGATGTACTGGCAGATGCCGGTGGTCATCAGCGGCAGATACCGCACGCCGATGGCGTAAAACACCATGGGCAGGCCGGTAACGATGCCGCCGCCGATCATCAGAAGCTGCTTCAGGACGGTCATGCTGCCCATGCCGTCGTCCCCCATGCGGAAAAGCAGGATGAACAGCAGCGCCACCGGCACCATCATCAGGATCTCCGCCGAGGTGGAGACGATGGAATCTATGGTCAGGCTCTTTTTGATGGCGGCGTACACCGCGAACATCAGCGCCAGCGCGATGGTGACGTAGGGCACGCCGCCGAAGCCGGAGGTGCTGAGGACGATGCCCACCACCACGATGGCGATGATGACGAAGTGCCGCCAGCTCATTTTCTCCTTGAAAATGACGGCGCCCAGCGCGAACACCACCAGCGGCTGGATATAGTAGCCCAGGCTGCACTCCAGCACCCGGCCGTTCTGGACGGCCCACAGGTACACCATCCAGTCGCCGAACAGCAGCACGGAGGCGGGTATCTCCCGCTTGAGCACCTGCCTGTCCCGGAACACGGCCCACAGCTGGGGCAGCTTTCCCTGTACCTTCAGGATGCACAGACAGCACACCGCCGCCCAGATGATGCGGCAGGCCATGAGGAAAAATGTGTCGATCTGGCCGCAGAGATTGGTGCACATAAACCAGTACAGCGGCTGGAAGCCCCAGAACAGGAAGCACACGCCCATAGCCGGGAGGCCCCTGCGGTAATCAACGGTCTGCATACATATCCCTCACTTTTCCGCCGGAGACTGGGCGTTCCGCCCATTTACAGCGTATCAGAATTATGTTATGATAGCACCGGAAATTCTCTTTTGCAAGACATTTTCCCGGGAAAAGGAGACAAATATGCAAATCTTCGACATGGACGGCACCCTCATCGACTCCAACGGCATCTGGAAGGACGTGGACACCGCATTTCTGGCCAAACGCGGCCTGCCGTACACAAAGGAATACTACGAGGGCGTGGCCCACACCATCTTCCCGCTGGCGGCAAAATTCACCAGAGAGTTCTGCCATCTTCCGGAATCGGAGGAGGCCATCATGGCGGAGTGGATGGACATGGCCGGTGATCTGTACGGTACATCGGTGCCGGTAAAGCCGGGGGTGCGGGCTTATCTGGAAAAGCTGCGGGCCGCCGGGGAGCGGATGATCGTGGTGACCAGCGCCGTACCGGTACACTGCCGCACCGCTCTGACGCATCTGGCGCTGATGCCGTACTTTGAGCGGGTCATCTTTGCCCAGGAGCTGCACCGGGAGAAGAAGGACCCCCGGCTGTGGCAGCTGGCGGCGGAGATGATGGGCGTCCGTCCGGAGGACTGCACGCTGTACGACGACTCGGTGGAGGCCTGCCGGGGCGCCAAAGCTGCCGGCATGCAGACCGTGGGGGTGTACGATCCCTACTTCGCCGCCACGGAGCCGGAGATGCGCGCGGTGTGCGGCCGGTACATCCGGTCGTTTGAGGAGCTGATATAACAAATGCCCCGCGGCAAAGCCGCGGGGCATTTGTTATACTCAGAAGCTGCCGATGGGGATGGAGCCGTCGTCCTTTCCCTTTTCGATAGCATCGATGCGGACGTAGTAGCCCTTGCCGCCGCCCATGTCCACATGGACCCGGTCGCCCACCTTCGCGCCCATAACGGCCCGGCCTACCGGGGACTCCTTGCTGATGAGCCCCTTGAGGGCGTCCTGCCGCAGGGTGGTGACCAGCTGGATCCGGCGGCTCCTGCCCAGATTCTCCATGAAAATATCCACCGTGTCGTACAGCCCCGCCGTGTCGGCGGTGGAGCGATCCTCGATGACCTGCGCCGTCTTGATCATCCGCTGCAGGTAGCGGATACGGGCGTCGTTGCGGTTTTTGTCCTGCTTGGCGCATTTGTACTCAAAGTTCTCGCTGAGATCGCCGAAGGCCCGGGCAGTCTGCACGTCCTCGATGAGCTTGGGGCGCAGCACCTGCACCCGGTAGTCGATCTCCTCCTGCATCTTCTGCAGGTCGCTGCGGGTCAGTTCGTCATGCATGATCCTGTTCCTCCCATATCTCCGCCAGACGCGCCAGCGCCCGGGGCAGTTTTTCAATGTCGATGCCGGAATAGTTCACCACCAGCACATGGGGCGGCGCGTCGGCGGGGTCGTTGTAGTATTCCGACAGCATGGCCAGCCGCACGCCGCGCTGCGCCGCAAGACGCCGCAGCGTTCCGTCGGGCAGGGGCGTGTCCAGCGTCATCAGGAAGTGCAGGCCCGCGTCCTCCTCGGTGATGCGGGCGCGGGCGGCCAGCGGGCCGCCGCGGATGCAGGCGATCACCGCGTCCCGCTTCTGGTGGTAGCGCTTGCGCATGCGGTTCAGATGCTTTTCGTAGTAGCCCTCCGCCATGAACCGGGCCAGCGTGTACTGCTCGAAGCCGGAAACAGTGCTGGAATAGAACCCCAGCTTCTCCCGGAACGCGGGGAGCAGCCGGTGGGGCAGCACCATGTAGCTGATGCGGATGGACGGCGCGATGGTCTTGGAGAACGTGTTCAGGTAGATGACGCGGCCGCCCTCATCCACGGAGAACAGCGTGGGGATAGGCCGGCCCACGAAGCGGAACTCGCTGTCGTAGTCGTCCTCCAGAATGAAGCGGTCCGGCTCCCGCTCCGCCCAGTGCAGCAGCTCCTGCCGCCGGGCGATGGGCATGACGATGCCCGTGGGGTAGTGGTGGCTGGGGGAGATGTGCACCACGTCAGCCCCGGCGGCATCCAGCGCCGCCACCGACAGTCCCGCGGCATCCAGCGGGACGGACACCACCTCCGCCTGGCTGCTGCGGTAGATACGGGCGATCTTGCCGTAGCCGGGATCCTCCACGGCGTAGCGCTTGTCCCGGCCCAGCAGCTGCACCAGCATGCTGTACAGCACCTCCGTGCCGGCGCCGATGATGATCTGCTCCGCGTCCACCGCCATGCCCCGGAACTGCCGGAGATAGGCGGCGATGGCATGGCGCAGCTCCGGCGCGCCCTGCGGCGGCATGGCGCGGAGCAGGCCGGTGCCCTGCTCCAGAATGGTCTGGCGCATCAGCCGCGCCCAGACGGTAAAGGGAAAATCCTCCGCCGCAATGGAGTTGGTGACCAGGTCCATCTCCCAGTGGTGCTCGGCGGGAGGCGCGGCCTCCTGCCGGGGCGGCTGGGCCGTCAGGGGCCGCTGGACAGGGCTGACGTAGTAGCCCTTTTTCTCCATACCGTAGATGTAGCCCTCGGCCATCAGCTGCTCGTAGGCGTTTTTCACCGTGATGACGCTGACCTCCAGATGGGCGGCCAGCGCCCGCTTGGAGGGCAGCTTCTCCCCCGCCGCCAGCCGTCCGGTGAGGATGTCGTCCTTGATGCGGCGGTACAGCTGCTCGTACAGGCTGACGCCGCCGGTTTTTGTCAATGGATAGGTCAGCATGTCGCCCTCCATCTGGTATTAACAAGAAAAATCAAAATGGATATTTTAATAATACCAGTTCACACTATAATACAGCTTGACCGCGATTGCAAGGGCTTTTTCGCCTGACGCGGAAAGTTATTTGTGAGGTGCAAGACCATGTCCGACAAAAAGATCAGAACGATGGTAATGGCCGCTGTGCTGGCGGCTTTGGCATGTGTGGCCACCATGGTGGTGCAGATCCCCTCCCCCATGAACGGCTATGTGAATCTGGGCGACTGCTTCGTGCTGCTGAGCGGCTGGCTGCTGGGCCCGTGGTGGGGCGCCGCGGCGGGCGGCATCGGCTCCATGCTGGCCGACCTGCTGCTGGGCTACGGCCACTATGCGCCGGGCACACTGGTCATCAAGGGCCTGATGGCGCTGGTGGGCGCACTGGTCTTTAAGGCCTTCGGCAAGAGCACGGTGGGCACGCTGGTCAGCGGCGTGGTCAGCGAGGTCATCATGGTGGCCGGCTACTTCGGCTATGCCGCGCTGCTGCTGGGCAAGGGCATCGGCGCCGCAGCCAGCATCCCCGGCAATCTGGTGCAGGGCGCCGTGGGTCTGGTGGCCGGATTCCTGCTGATGCAGGTGGCGCGCCGGACACATCTTGAAGAAAAGGTCAGCGTGTGATATACTGTATGGCGAGCCTGAGAACGGCTCGCCATCACTTTTGAATTTACATGTGAACGAGGTGTTTTTTATGGCAGGTATCGTGCATGAGTTGGAGCAGAAGGGTCTGCATGAGCAGGTGCGGCAGGAGGCGGCCAACGCGGCAGCCCAGCTGGCGGAGGCCGCCCATCTCCACAAGGGGCAGATCGTGGTAGTGGGATGCAGCACCAGTGAGGTCGTGGGCAAAAAGGTTGGCAGCTGGTCCACGCCGGAGATCGCCAACGCCATTTTCGAGGGGCTGCACAGCGTGTTCGGCCCCATGGGCGTGTACATCGCCTCCCAGTGCTGCGAGCATCTGAACCGGGCCATCATCGTGGAGCATGAGGCCGTGCCCAACGGAGAGATCGTCAACGTGGTGCCCCAGCCCAAGGCGGGCAGTTCCTTTGCCACCGCTGCGTACCACGCCTTTGCCCACCCGGTGGCGCTGGAGGAGATCAAGGCTGACGCCGGTCTGGACATCGGCGGCACCCTCATCGGCATGCACCTGAAGAAGGTGGCGGTGCCGGTGCGCCTGGCGCAGGATCACATCGGCGACGCCATTCTGCTGGCGGCACGGGTGCGGCCCAAGTTCATCGGCGGCGACCGTGCCGTGTACGATGAATCTCTGAAGGACGGCTATCCGATGTTCTGACAGCGGAGACTGAAACGCAAAAAAGGAGTCCCCTGGCATCATCGGCCAGGGGACTCCTTTTTTACGTCACGACACAGGGAATGCGAACTTCAGCGCCAGAAAGATCACCAGCGCCGCCGCAGCCGCGATGAGCATGGTGCGCACGCGCCTGTGATCCTTTTCCGCGCGCTCCTTATCCTCATGCTCATTTTTATAGCGGACGTAGGACCACGCCGCGCCCAGCAGGCACAGCAGCGGCACGAAATACAGTCCGATCAATGCCACATATCCCATAGAAGCTCCTCCTCCCGTTTGGGACAGTATACCGAAAAACCGCCGCCGCGTCAAGGTGGAGTGGGAAATAACCCGCCCCCGTCTGCCGCAATGCACATAAAAGAAACTCCGCCCATAAGGCGGAGTTTCTTTTGGGTATCAGGAAAAAGAGTTACTTGGCAGCCTTGGCAGCCTTGATGGACTCGATCAGCTCGGGAACGACCTTGAACAGATCGC
>URST01000019.1 GCA_900550585.1 uncultured Eubacteriales bacterium | reverse complement strand
ATGACGGACGCGGTGCTCAGCGCCGGTACGCTGTCCCTGCTGTCGGCGGAGCTGTAAGGAGGTGAACGTGTGGATATCTGGGCACAGATCGCGGTGCCCGTGGTGGTGGCGGTGCTGACCAGCAGCGGCCTGTGGGCCGTGGTGGCCCGGCGCGTCGACAAGGGAGACGCGGAGCGGAAGATGCTGGTGGGGCTGGCCCACGACCGCATCGTGCATCTGGGCATGGTGTATGTGGACCGCGGGTACATCACGCAGGACGAGTACGAGAATCTCAACGATTACCTGTACGCGCCCTACGAAAAAATGGGCGGCAACGGCAGCGCCAAGCGGGTCATGGAGGAAGTGCGGAAGCTGCCGATGCATAAGATGTAACAGGCCGGAAGGCCGGAAAGGAACGATGCTATGAAGCTGAATAATAAAGTCTACGATGTGATGAAGTGGATCGTGATGATCGTGCTGCCCGCGCTCAGCGCCTTCTATGTGGCGCTGGCGCCTGTCTGGGGCTGGCCCTACGCCGAACAGGTGGCCATGACCATCTCCGCCGTGGCGGCACTGCTGGGCGCACTGCTGGGCGTCTCCACGGCGCAGTACAAGAAAAGCTGCGAAGCGGAGGTGTGAGCCATGGCCAAGCGCGTGTATCTGTCGCCCAGCGACCAGCGGCGCAACACCTATGCGGTTGGCAGCACCACGGAGGACGTGCAGTGCGGGCGCATCGCGGCGGCCTGCAAAGCGGCGCTGGAGCGCTCCGGCGTGGAGGTGATGGTGGGGCAGTACGCACCCATGGCTGACCGCGTGGCGGCGTCCAACAAATTCGGCGCTGACCTGCACGTCCCCATCCACACCAACGCCGCCAACGGCAAGGCCACCGGCACGCACATCTTCTGCTATGACGCAGACAGAAACAGCGCCGGGTACAAAGCCTGCCGGGCGGTGCTGGATGTGCTGGGGCCGCTGACACCGGGGACTCCCGACGTGGTGCGGGCGTATCCGGGCCTCTACGAGGTGAAGCATCCCGCCGCGCCCACGGTGTATATCGAGGTGGATTTCCACGATGTGCCCCGCGTGGCGGAGTGGATCATCGCCAACACCACCGTCATCGGCGAGCGCATCGCCGAGGGCCTGTGCAAGGCACTGGATGTGGCGTTCGCGGAGGGAGAGAGCGTCCCCGCCATGGCCCCGGCGCAGGCGGAGACGGTGCAGGTGGCCGCGCGCATCCTGCGCCGGGGTATGTCCGGCGGCGATGTGCGTACGCTGCAGGCGGCGCTGACCGCCTACGGCTTCGACTGCGGCGCTGCTGGTGCGGACGGCGACTTCGGCGCGGGTACCGAGGCGGCGCTGAAACAGTTCCAGACCAGGTACAGTCTGGGCGCCGACGGCATCGCCGGTAAGGGCACCTGGGGCAGGCTGCTGGGGGTATAAGGTATCCCATCAAAAAGAAAGAGACACACGTTCGTGTGTCTCTTTCTTTTTGTGGAGCTGATACCGGAAGGGTCCTCTGTGTGCAGATCCAACGGCGCGGCGGAGCTTATCCCCAAAACGCCTGCTCCAGCGACCGGGCGATACCCTCCACCACGCCGGGGACATAGGGGAGGGGCAGACCGGCGGCGGCCAGAGTTTCGGCATAGGGCTTGCTGCCGCCGGAGGCGCACAGGGCGTGATACCTGGCCCAGCCGTCGGCGGGGTCTGCATCATAGGCGGCCTTGAGCTGCTGGGCGCAGACGATGGAGAGGGCGTAGCTCACCACATAGCGGGGGAACATATACAGGGGCGTGTTGGCAAACAGGTCACAGCCTGCCAGCATCTGCTGCCGCCAGAGCTCGCTGTTCAGTCCCCGGCCAAAGGACTTTTCCGTGCGGTCAAACATCTCCGCCCATTCCGCCAGAGAGGCGTCCGGGTGCTCGTAGAGCCACGTCTCAAAGGTGTGGATGGAGCAGAAGGCGCACAGCTCCTTGATGAAGCCGTAGCGGTGCTCGGTCAAAAACTGCCCGGCCTGCTCCCCGAAGAAATCCCGGGCATAGGGTTGGCTCAGAAGCTCCATGGTCTTGGAATGGACCTCGGCCAGATCGGGGCTGAGACCGACATAGTCGGTCACCGGCTGGCTCCGGATGGAAAGATACCCCTGAAGCCCGTGGCCCAGCTCGTGGGTATAGACGGCGACATCGCTGGCGGTGCCGTCGCAGTTGGCAAAGACGAAGGGCATCCGATAGGGGGCGCCCAGCTGGTCGCAGAAGCCCATCCCCGCGATCTTGTTGGGAGAGCCCTCCACATCCAGCAGACCGTGGCGGACCATCTCGTCAAAGAAGGCGCCCGCCTCGGGGCTGAGGGCATGATACATCCGCTGGGCGGCCCGGGGCAGCTCCGCCGCCGCCACCGGCACGGCGTTGCCCGCCGGGAAGACCAGGGGGCGGTCATAGGGCATGAGTGCTTCCACGCCCAGACGCCGGCGCTGCTCCTCCTGCAGCCGCAGATAAATGGGGGTGATGTGGGCCTGCACCTGACTGCAGAAAGCATCCAGCTCTTTTCTGCCGTAGCCCAGACGCATATGAGACAGGTCGCCGTAGTCGGCAAAATTATCAAACCCGTTGGCCCGGGCCAGATCGTTCCGGGCATGGACCAGCTCCCGCAAAAGGGACTCCAGAACATCCGCCTGGTCCAGCATCGTCTGCATCTGTGCCTCGAAGGCCGCCCTGCGGCGGCTGCGGTCGGGGCTGGCCATGGCGGCCCGCAGCTGACCGCCGCTGAGGGTCTCGCCCTGGATCTGATATTTTGCCGCGGCGATCCGCTGCTGATATTGGGCCGAAAGCTGGGCGATCCGGGCCTGGAGCTCCTTTCCTCCGGCGTGGAGCCGGTGATCCAGAGTCAGGAGCACCCGCAGCTGGGGGCCAAAGGCCGCGTCCACCGCCGGGGCAAAGGGGCTCTCCGCGATGGCCATGGCCAGAGACTGGCTGTCCAGTGTCTCCAACCGGGGGAGAGTCTCCTGCATCTCCTGCTGGTAAAACGCATCGGTCACGTCATGGAAGGCGCGGATGGTGGCGATGCTCTGGTACAGGCAGACCTCCTGCTGCAGCGCGTCCCGCTCCCGCACCACCTGCAGAAGATCCTCAGCCGCGGCGGCGGACCTGGCCCGGCGGGTCAGGTCGTCGTACCGGGCCTGAAGGGCCTCCACGTCCGGGCGGGTGTAGGGAATATCGGAAAATATCCAGTTGTCGTTCATGGGATCGCTCCTTGTTCCCGGGCAGGGTGCGCTCCGCCCCATGATTTTGAAAAGCTGCCTTTACTATACCACGGCGCAGTCCGGACGGCAAGAGCGGCATTCCGCCTGTGGAAAGCCGGGAAAACACCGCGTAAAGGCCGCGCAGGCACCAAAAGGAAAAGACCGCCAACGGCGGTCTTTTCCTTTTGGTGGAGCTGAGGGGAGTCGAACCCCTGTCCGAAAGCACTTTGACAGGACTTTCTCCGGGCGCAGTCAGGTTTCAGCATTCCCTCCCCGCAAAGACACCGGACAGACTTTGCGGTTCAGTAGAGTCATGATGCGTGGGCGGGGCAACTCTTACCCGCCTCACGGACGCCACCTTAACGACGCCTTCCCCGGCCGGTGGCCGCTCCGGTTCAGACGGTCACTGCTTAAGCAGCGACGGCAACAGTATTAGTGTTGTCAGTTAATTTTAATTTGCCCGTTTTATGGCGGTCAGGCGCCGCCGCCCGCTTATCCAGCCTCCACACCCCCGTCGAAACCGGTACAGCCCCGTATGGGACGGCGGGGAGGGGATGCCTCCCCGCCGGTGCAAGCGCTGTGAAAATTGTTATCTCCGGAAGGGATCTGCCAGCTTCTCCGGCTCCGGATACGTCTCGCCGTGGGTGTCCACGGTGACCTTGGCGATGATCTGGTCCTTTTTGGGCTTGTTGGTCATCATGTTCCGGGGCTGGTTGGCGATGCGGTCCACCACGTCCATGCCGTCCATCACGCAGCCGAAGGCGGCGTACTGCCCGTCCAGATGGGGGGCGTCCTTGTGCATGATGAAGAACTGGCTGCCGGCGGAGTCCATGGCCTGTGCCCGGGCCATGCTGAGCACACCACGGGTGTGGCGCAGATCGTTGGCGACGCCGTTGGCGGCGAATTCGCCCTTGATGCAGTAGCCGGGGCCGCCCATGCCGTTGCCGTCGGGGCAGCCGCCCTGGATCATGAAGCCGGGAATGACGCGGTGGAAGATCAGCCCGTCATAAAAGCCGGCATTGGCCAGGGAGATAAAGTTGTACACGCTCTGGGGCGCGATGTCGGGATACAGCTCGCAGGTGATGACGCCGCCGTCCTGCATCTCGATGGTGACAATGGGGTTGTTAGCCATAACAGTTGTCCTCTTTTCTGTTGTGATCGTGTGTCAGCCGCGGTTTTTCTCCCGCATGGCGCGCTCCATCTCCCGCTTGGCGTCCCGCTTGGCCACGGCGTCCCGCTTGTCGTAGGTCTTTTTGCCCTTGCACAGGCCCACCTCCACCTTGACGCGGGAGTTTTTGAAGTAGACCGACAGGGGCACCAGCGCGTAGCCGTCCTGCTTCTGCAGGTCATGGAGCTTCCGGATCTCCCGCTTGTGCATCAGCAGGCGCTTGGGGCGGTCCGGGTCGCGGTTGAAGATGTTCCCCTGCTCGTAGGGGGAGATGTGCAGGCTGTAAGCGTAGATCTCGCCGTCCCGCGCCACGCAGTAGGAGTCCTTCAGGTTCAGGGTGCCGGCGCGGATGGACTTGACCTCCGTGCCGAACAGCTCCACACCGGCCTCAAAGCGATCCTCCACGAAATAGTCGTGGTACGCCTTGCGGTTCTGCGCGGCGATCTTGATACCGGATTTTTCCGTGGTGATCCCTCCTCTCCGGTGTGCGTGTCAGGTAGTATAGCACATTTTCCGGCGGGACGCAAGAGGGGAGGGGGACTGGTATTTTGCCGCGGGGTGTGGTATACTGCGGGAAAACGGCGAAAGGAGCGCGCGATATGGATCTGACGGAGAAAACAGTGGACAGCCGGGAGGTGTTCAAGGGCCGCATCATCCGGGTACGGTTGGACACGGTGCGCCTGCCCAACGGGAAGGAGAGCACCCGCGAGGTGGTGGAGCACCCCGGCGGTGTGGGCATCCTGGCCATCGACGGGGAGGGCCGGGTGCTGCTGGTGCGCCAGTACCGCTACGCGCTGGGCCAGGTGCTGACGGAGATCCCGGCGGGCAAGCGGGAGCCGGGGGAGCCGCCGTTCGTCACCGCCCGGCGGGAGCTGCAGGAGGAGGTGGGCGCCATCGCCGGGAAGTGGACGGAGCTGGGCACCCTCATCGCGTCGCCGGGCTGCTACGGCGAGACGCTGTACCTCTACATGGCGGAGGATCTGCACTTCGGAGAGACGCACCCGGACGAGGACGAGTTTCTGGAGCCGCTGCGCCTGCCCTTTGACGAGGCGGTGCGTCAGTGTATGGACGGCACGCTGACGGACGCCAAAACGGTGGCCGCCATCCTCAAGGGCAAAATTCTCCGGGCGCAGTAGCGGAAAAGCCTTGTATTTCCGGCCGGAATACGGTACACTGTCAGCAGGCGGCCGTGCCGCCGGGGGAGGTAGAGAGCTATGTCGATGAGTACAAAGAAGAATATCGCCATCGTGCTGCTGGTGCTGTCCATGCTGCTGTGGGTGCTGCGGAAGATCAACATTCTGTACATACCGGGCCTGAGCATGATCCTGCTGGCGCTGAGCATGGTGCTGGTGGGCGTGATGATGTTCCAGCTCAAGCAGAAAAAGAAGCTGGCGGGCACGCTGATCGTGGCCTTCGGCCTGTTCTGCATCGTGGCGGCCATCATGGAGATCAAGGGCTACATGGCGGTCTGATATCCGGTGATAAAAGAGACGTTCCGCGCGGTCTGCGCGGGGCGTCCTTTTTTTGGCCGCACACCCCCTTGACAAACGGGGGAAACGGTACTACAATTTGGCTAACGAACGTTAGTTAGCATAATGGAGGAGCCATGAAACAGGAGGATACGAAGCGGAAGATCCTGGATAAGGCGCTGGAGCTGTTTTCCAGCCGGGGCTACGACGCCGTCAGCATGGGCGAGATCGGCAGGGCCGTGGGCATCAAGGCCCCGTCGCTGTACAACCATTTCCCCGGCAAGCAGGCGATCTTCGAGGGCATCGTGGCCGCCACGGCGGCGCAGTACGAGGCGGACACCGGGCGCATCGACATCCATGTGCAGGACGCGGCCCGTGACATCCCCGTGTTCACGGAGATCACGGAGGACGCACTGCTGGAAAAGGTGCGGCAGATCTTCGACTATTCCCTGCACAACGAGACCATCAGCCGCTTCCGGCGGATGATGACCCACGAGCAATTCCGCTCACCGGAGCTGGCGGCGCTGTACACCCACCGCTATGTGGAGCGGGTGACGGCGTACCACGCCGGCATCTTCCGCAGCCTTATGGCTGCCGGCCAGCTGCAGCAGGAGGACCCCGACACGCTAGCGCTGCTGTATGCAGCACCGGTCATTACCCTCATCGGCATCTGCGACCGCCAGCCGGAGCTGGAGGCGGCGTGCCGGGCGAGGCTGGAGGCCCATGTGCGGCTGTTCTTCCGGACGTTTCAGGCGGAGAAGAAAGGAGACCTATGAAAAAGACACTGGTACAGAAGCTGGGCCTGCTGGGCGTTGTCAGCTTTCTGTCCTATACGGCGGCGGTGGTGTTTGCCCCGCTGGCCTATCCCGGCTACTGCTGGACGGCCCAGGCCGTCAGCGACCTGAGCGCGGCCAACGCGCCGTCCCTGTCCCTGTGGAACCAGCTGACCAGCCTGTACAACGTGTGTGAGCTGCTGTGCGTCATGATGGTGTGCGTGGGGATACAGGGGCGCGGGACCAAGCTGCTGCGCACCGGCATCTATCTGTTCGCCGCCATGGAGTGGGTATCCGCCGTGGGCTTCCGCATGTTCCCTCTCAGCGACAGCGGCTACGCCGGTACGTTTCAGGACCGGATGCACCTGTTGGCCACGGCGCTGGTGGTGCTGCTGTCCGTGGCATCGCTGACGGTGATCCTCATCGCCGGGTGCAGGGACCGCGGCTGCCGCTCCTACGGCGTCTGCGCGGGCATCGCGCTGGCCATGATGCTGGTGCCGGCGACGTATTTCGGCGTGGTGGAGCGGTTCAGCGTGTTTGCGGCCACCGGCTTCAACGCCGCGCTGGGGCTGCACCTGTTCTGTATGAAAACCGGAGAAACGGAGGCTTTGCGGGCATGAATAAACGGATATCTGCCGCCCGCCGCGCCGCCGCGGGCATACTGGCGGCGCTGAGTCTGCTGCTGCTCCCTGGCTGCACCTCTCCGGGCGCAAAGGACCGCGCCCCCGTGCAGCCCCTGACGTGCACCCGGCCCGCCGCGCTGTCCGGTATCACCCCCGCCGGCGGCGCGGCGGCCGCGGTGTGCTGGGCGTTCTACGAGACCAATGTCACCACCGTGCAGGTGGTGGACACGGCGTCTGACACGGTGAAAAACGAGATCACGCTGGACGGCGTGTGGGCCCTGAAGGAGCAGGCGTTTGCCGACCACCGGCTGGCCCTGTGCGACCGGGAGAACGGCATGTGGAGATTTTTCTCCCCCTCGCTGACGGAGCTGGGGACCATGCAGGCCGACAGCATGGAGGGCTTTTTCTCCTATGAGGGGGACACCTATTACTATATCAGCGACCATGTACTCTGTGCGCAGGATGTGTCCGGCGGCACGGTGCGCCGCGTCCCGCTGACGCTGGAGCTGCGTCTGCTGGACATCATGGCCTTTGATGCCGCCGGCAGCCGCATGGTGGTGCAGTTCTTCCTGTCGCCCTACGGCAGCGAGTGCGGCACCGCCGTCCTGGACCCGGCCACGGGGCAGATATCCATGCTGCGGCAGGAGCGGTATCAGGCGGCCTTCACCGGCGGCGACGGCCTGTGCCTGCTGTCCTTTGACGCTGACCGCATGGGTTACAGCGCGCTGTACGGCAGTGACAGTCAGTTCTTCTTCGCCGACGCCGGGTTGTTTCAGGACATCGGCGGCGACCTGTACGCCGTCAGCGGCGCGCCCTATCTGATGGGTGTGTCGGACGGCTCCGCGCTGTATGCGCTGGGTGAGCAGCTCCGCGTCTGCGCCCTGCCGGACTGCGGCGTGGACGGTCAGATGTTCAGCGTCTGCTGGCTGCCGGACGCGGCGGTGCTGCTGGGCGGCGTCTACCGGGACAGCGCCTTCCAGCTGTACGTCATGGACCCGGCCCGGCTGCCCTTTGCGGAGGTGCCCGGCGCCGCGGCGGCGGACGCGCCCCTGACGGTGGACGAGGCGCTGGCCCAGGCTTACTGGAACACCTCCGACAGCGCGCCGGTGGCGGAGAGCCTGCAGGAGACCCGGCAGTACGCCGACACGCTGGAGAGCCGCTACGGCATCCGCGTTCTGCTGTCCGACCAGTGCCGGGATGCCGCCGCCCTCTGCGACCGCGACATCACCCTGACGGACACCATGACCGCCGATGAGGAGCTGGCCGCCGTCAACACGGCGCTGGACGCGCTGGCCCGGACGCTGTCCCTGTACCCCGACGGTTTCACGGCCCAGTTCCGCAACGGTATGGGCGAGGGCGGCGTGCGCTTCCTGCTGGTGAGCGCCATCGCCAGCGACTACGGCGTGGTGGGCGTCACCTACGAGAGCGCCGACTGGCAGAACATCGCTCTGGACATCCGCATGTCCGACAGTCTGGACAGTCTGATCTGCCACGAGCTGTGGCACGCCACGGAGAACCGCATCCTCTCCCATGACTACGCCGCCATCGACCCGGACAGCTGGGACGCCCTGAACCCGCCGGGCTTCACCTACTGCGGGGACGCCGCCCTCAGCAATGACCTCCGCCAGTGGACGCTGTACAGCTGCGACCCGGAGGATGTCTGCTTCGTGGACGGCTACGCCTGCGTGGACGCCCGGGAGGACCGGGCACGCATCATGGAGTATTTCATGGTGCACGAGGACGCGGCGCAGCTGCTGATCGAGTCCCCCGTCATCCGGCAGAAGCTGCAGATCATGTGCGCTGCCGTGCGGAACAATTTCGATACCGCCGGCTGGGGGCAGGTGCGCTGGGAGGCCCTGCTCTGACAGCCGCGGACAACAGGAGGAATGCTTTATGATCCCGAACTGGAAAATTTACCCCCGCAGTCAGGGGCACAGCACCGTCTATCTGCAGAACGTGGTCACCGACTCGTCCATTCAGGTGGGCGACTACACCATCTACGACGATTTTGAAAAGGACCCCCGGGATTTCCAGCGCAATAACGTGCTGTACCACTACCCGGAGTGCAACCATGACCGGCTGACCATCGGCAGATTCTGCTCCATCGCCTGCGGCGCGAAATTCATCTTCAACGCCGCCAACCACACGCTGGGCAGCCTGTCCACCTATCCGTTCCCCATCCTTTTCGAGGAGTGGGGCCTGCCCACCGACGTGGACGCCATCGCCCAGGCGTGGGATAACCACGGCGATATCACCGTGGGCAATGATGTCTGGATCGGCTACGAGGCCGTCATTCTGGCGGGCGTGACCATCGGCGACGGCGCCATCATCGGCTCCCGGGCCGTGGTGACGAAGGACGTGCCGCCCTACACCATCGTGGGCGGCGTCCCGGCAAAGCCCATCCGCCGCCGGTACGACGGGGACACCATTGCCCGGCTGGAGGCGCTGCGTTGGTGGGACTGGGACGAGGAGAAGCTGTCCCGGGCCATCCCGGCGCTGCGCACCTGCGATCTGGACGCGCTGGAGTCCCTGCGCTGACCCTATATATAATAAAGGACGTGCCGCCCACCGGGCGGCACGTCCTTTATCTGTGCGGTCATTCCGAAATATGCTGCTGCCAGCGCCACGCATCGCGGCACATGTCCTCCACGGACTTTTCCGCCCGCCAGTGCAGCATCCGGGCGGCCTTCTCCGTACCGGCATAGCACGCCGCCACATCGCCGGGCCGCCGGGGTGTGACCACATAGGGAATGGTCACGCCGTTGGCGCGCTCGAAGGCGTGTACCAGCTCCAGCACGCTGGTGCCCCGCCCGGTGCCCAGATTGAACACCTCCGTGCCGGTGTGAGCCTCGGCATAGCCCAGCGCCGCCACATGGCCCCGGGCCAGATCCATCACATGGATGTAGTCCCGGACGCCGGTGCCGTCCACCGTGGGATAGTCGTCGCCAAAGACGCTGAGCTTCTCCCGGATGCCCGCCGCCACCTGGGTGATGTAGGGCATCAGGTTGTTGGGCACGCCGTTGGGCCGTTCGCCGATAAGGGCGCTCTCGTGGGCACCGATGGGGTTGAAGTACCGCAGCAGCACCACGGACAGCGTCTCGTCCGCCGCCGAGGCCGAGCGCAGGATCTCCTCAATGAAATACTTCGTCCAGCCGTAGGGGTTGGTGCAGCCGCCCACCGGCATGTCCTCCGTCAGCGGCACGGGGTTGTTCCCGCCGTACACCGTGGCGGAGGAGCTGAACACGATGCGGCGGCAGCCGTACTCCGCCATGACCTCCAGCAGCGTCAGTGTGGTGTCCAGATTGTTGCGGTAGTACATCACCGGCTTGGCCACCGATTCGCCCACCGCCTTGTAGCCCGCGAAGTGGATCACGGCGTCGATGGGATGTGTCTGGAACACCCGGCGCAGCGCCGCCTTGTCCGCCACATCCGTCTCGCACACCGCCGCATGCCTGCCGGTGATCTGCTCCACCCGGTGCGGCACCTCCGGGCTGCTGTTGTAATAGTTGTCCGCGATCACCACGTCATAGCCCGCCTCCAGACAGGCCACCGCCGTGTGTGAGCCGATAAAACCGGCGCCGCCGGTCAACAGGATCGCCATAAGAATTTCCCCCTTTTCATCCGATGGTATTTTTCATCATACCGCGCCATGCCCGTCCTGTCAAGAAATGGCGCCGTTTCTGCGCGGGAAATTGTTACTATTTTGCACTTGCAAATGCGAAAAAATATAGTATCATAATACCACGCGCCGCACTCTGCTGGACGGAGGCGGCAGCAGGAGGTAACATATGAATCAAGAAACCAATCGCACGAAACTGTCCGTACAGGACATGGTGCAGCTGTCGGTGCTTATCGCCATCATGCTGCTGCTGGAGCTGACGGGCCTCGGCATGATCAAGACCGCCGGCCTGGAGATCACCATCATGCTGGTACCGGTCATCGTGGGCGCCATCGTCATGGGTCCCGGCGCCGGCGCGCTGCTGGGCGGCGTATTCGGCCTCATCAGCTTCTGGGAGTGCTTCGGCAAAAGCTCCTTCGGCGCGGTGCTGCTGGGCATCAACCCGCTGAGCACCTTCTTTGTCTGCGTGCCCACCCGCATTCTGGCGGGCTGGATCTGCGGCCTGGTGTTCAAGGCCCTCAGCAAGGTGGACAAGAGCCGCCTGTGGTCCTTCGGTGCCGCCGGCCTGTGCGGCGCGCTGTGCAACACGGCGTTCTTCATGACCACCCTGTGCCTGTGCTTCTACCATACGGAGTTTATCCAGAACTTCGTGCAGGCCTTCGGCAGCGCCAACCCGTTCCTGTTCGTCATCGCCTTTGTGGGCGTCAACGGCCTGATCGAGGCCATCGTCTGCTTCTTCACCGGTGCCGTCATCGCCAAGGCCGTGGTGTTCAGCCGCGGCAAGCTGGCCGCCCGCAAGACCGCCGTGCAGAACGGGAAGTAAGGGGGAGAGCGACATGATCCTTGCGCTGGACATCGGGAACACCCACATCGTCATGGGCTGCATGGAGGGCCGGGACATCCGGTATCTCTGCCGCATGGCCACCAACCGGCTCACCACCGGTGCGGAGTACGCTGTGACCATCAGCCGCCTGCTGGAGTTTGCCCATATCGCGCCTGACGCCTTTGACGGCGCCATCATCTCCTCCGTCGTGCCGCAGGTGACACGCTCCCTGTCGGAGGCGGTGAGGATGCTCTCCGGCATCGAGGCCATGGTGGTGGGGCCGGACATCCGCTCCGATCTGGCGGTGCGCATCGACGATCCGGCCACGCTGGGCAGCGACCTGCTGGTGGCTGCCGTGGGCGCGCTGGACATCTACCAGCCGCCGCTGATCCTCATCGACATGGGCACCGCCACCACCGTCACAGTGGTGGACGCGGAGGGCGCATTCCGGGGCGGCGCCATCATTCCCGGCGTCCAGCTGTCCCTGTCCGCGCTGGCCTCCCACACGTCGCTGCTGCCCAGCATTTCGCTGGACGCGCCCCCCAGAGCCATCGGCACCAACACGGTGGACTGCATGAAAAGCGGCAGCATCCTGGGCACCGCCCTGCTGCTGGACGGCATGATCGACCGCATGGAGGCGGAGCTGGGACAGAAGGCCACTGTGGTGGCCACCGGCGGGCTGGCCCGCTGCATCGTTCCCATCTGCACCCACGAGATCCTGCTCAACGAGGATCTGCTGCTGTACGGCCTGGCCGTGCTGTACGAGAAAAACCGATAAAACGAAAAGGAGTCCCCGCGCCGCAGGCGCGGGGACTCCTTTTTGCTTCGCTTGCCGGAGCGCTACCACTCCAGATTCTTTTCCGTCTCCTTGCTGAACACATGGGCCACATTGCCGCCGAAGATCATGTTGACCTCGCTGCCCATGGGGAAGTGGGCGGCATTGCCGTTGGTGGGCACGATGACAACCACGTCGTGACCGTTGCTGGAGATGTGCAGATGCACGGACGAGCCCATCAGCTCGCTGACATCCACCGTGCCCTTGACGCCGTCGGCGCACAGCATGATATGGTCGGGACGGACGCCCAGCACGATATCCTGCTCCGGCACATCCTTGGCGCTGAGACGCGCCTGCTTGTCCTCCGCCAGCTCCACGGTGATGCCGTCGATGGCCACGGCGTACTTACCGTTCTGCTTCACCAGCCGGGCGTCGAACAGGTTCATCTGCGGTGTGCCGATGAAGCCGGCCACGAACAGGTTGGCGGGATGGTCGAATACCTCCTGCGGCGTGCCGATCTGCTGGATGAAGCCATCCTTCATGATGACGATGCGGTCGCCCAGCGTCATGGCCTCGGTCTGGTCGTGGGTCACATAGATGAACGTGGTGTCGATGCGCTGGCGCAGCTTGATGATCTCCGCGCGCATCTGGTTGCGGAGCTTGGCGTCCAGATTGGACAGGGGCTCATCCATCAGGAACACGGCGGGGTCGCGGACGATGGCGCGGCCGATGGCCACACGCTGGCGCTGGCCGCCGGACAGGGCCTTGGGCTTGCGGTCCAGATACTGGGTGATGTCCAGGATCTCCGCGGCCTCCCGCACCTTCTTGTCGATCTCGTCCTTGGGGACCTTCTTCAGCTTCAGGGAGAAGGCCATGTTCTCATACACGGTCATGTGGGGGTACAGGGCGTAGTTCTGGAACACCATGGCGATGTCGCGGTCCTTGGGCTCCACATCGTTCATCAGCTTGTCGCCGATCCACAACTCGCCGGAGGTGATGTCCTCCAGACCGGCAATCATCCGCAGGGTGGTGGACTTACCGCAGCCGGAGGGGCCCACCAGCACGATGAACTCCTTGTCCGCGATCTCCAGATTGAACTGCTGGACAGCCACGACGCCCTCGTCGGTGATCTGAAGATTGCTTTTCTTCTCCGCCGGCTCCTCGCCCTTCTTGACCTTTTTCTTCTTTTCGGTGTTGGGGTAGACCTTCTTCAGATCCTTCAAAACCACCTTTGCCATACGCTCTTGACTGTAGCTGCCCTGCCTCCGCAGACGACAGCTTCACGCGGGGCGGAAATGTCCCTCGCGCCTTACGGCAGGTCTCCACACTGCCGCACCGCCAGCCACAGCGGCTCATTCCTCCTTTTCATTTGCCGGTGCGGCGCAAGAAGTGGAGTGCGCCGTACCGGTGGGAATACGGTAAGTATACCCGAAAACGTTCCCGAGCGCAAGAGCTTTTTGTGTAAAATGCGAAAAACAGTGCCCGCCGTTCCGGCGGGCACTGCGGCTCACAGATCTACGATGATGGGCGTATGCCCGGTGTGGGGCAGCAGCCTGTCCAGCACGTCGGCGGTTTTCAGCTTCAGCGTGCTGGTGCAGATGCAGGGATGGCAGGAGAAATACGGCGCGTCATATACCTCCCGGTCGATGAGCAGCTGCACCCGGTGCCCGGTGTCGTTGGCAAGGCCCAGCAGGGTGGCGGAGCCGGGGGTGCAGTGCAGCAGCTCCCACAGCAGCTCCTCCGGCGCGAAGCTCAGCCGGGAGGAGTTGATCTGCGCGCTGAGATCCTTGGTGTGGAACGGCTTGTCCGGCATCATGCACAGCAGGTAGAAGCTGGTTTTCTGCCGGTTGCACAGAAACAGGTTCTTGCACACCGTCACGTCCAGCACCCGGCCCACCTCGGCGCACAGCTCCATGTTGAAGGCGGCGCCGTGGCTCACCCGGTCGTATTCGATGCCCAGCTGCTCCAGCAGGTCGAAGGCCGCGGCCTCCTGCGCCGGCAGCTCGCCCTCCGGGCGGGTGCTGTGATACACGGGGGAGAGGGTCATTCCGCGTCACCCCGTTTCAGCAGCAGCTCGCCGGCACGGTAGATGTCGCCGGCGCCCACGGTCAGGAGCATATCCCCCGGCTGTGCCAGCTTTGCCAGCTCCTCCGCCACCTGCTCCAGCGTGGAGCAGTACACGGCGCCCGGGATCCGGGCCGCCAGATCCCGGGAGGAGATGCCCAGCTCGTTTTTCTCCCGGGCGGCGTAGATCTCTGCCAGCACCACCTTGTCAGGCCTGCGCAGCACCCGGACGAAATCGTCGAACAGCGCGGCGGTGCGGGTGTAGGTATGGGGCTGGAACGCACAGATCAGCCGCTTGTGGGGCAGGGGCTGCACCGCGTTGAGCAGCGCCTCCACCTCGTCGGGATGGTGTGCGTAGTCGTCGTACACCTCCGCCCCGTGGTAGGTGCCCTTGTGCTCGAACCGCCGTCCCGCGCCGGTGAAGGTGGAAAGCCCCTCCTCCACGGCGCTGCCGTCCACCCCCAGCAGGTACGCGGCAGCCGCGGCGGCCAGCGCGTTGGACACATTGTGCGCCCCCGGAACGTGCAGGGCCGCGTGGGCGTAGCGCTGCCCGCGGATGACGATGTCGAACGCGCCGTACCCGTCGAAGAACGCCACGTTGTCGGCATAGCAGTCGGCGCTGTGATCCCTGACACTGTAAGTGAACACGGGACGGTCCAGCCCCGCCACGGCGGCCCGGGCGCCCTCGTCGTCCAGATTGGCCACCACCCGGCCGGTGCCGGCGGGCACCAGCTCCGCAAACTGGTGGAACGAGTGCTCGATGTCCGCCAGATCCTTGAAGAAGTCCAGATGGTCGGCGTGTACGTTGAGGATCACCGCCACCGTGGGGAAGAAGTTCAGGAAGGAGTTGCAGTACTCGCAGCTCTCCAGAATGATGGTGTCGCCCTGTCCCACCCGGTAGCCGGAATGCAGCAGCGGCAGGGTGCCGCCGATCATGACGGTGGGGTCCTTCTGCGCGGCCATGAAGATGTGAGTGGCCATGGACGTGGTGGTGGTCTTGCCGTGGGTGCCGGACACGCACAGGGCGTTGCGGTAGCCCCGCATGATGCCGCCCCAGGCCTGTGCCCGCTCATATACGGGGATGCCCCGGGCGATGGCCCCGGCGATCTCCGGGTTGCTGTCGTGGATGGCGGCGGTGCGGATCACCGCGTCGCAGTTTTTCAGGTTTTCGGCGGAGTGGCCGATGGCCACCTCAATGCCCGCGGCGCGCAGATGGCGCACGGTGTCGCTGTCCGTCATGTCGGAGCCCTGCACCACAAGCCCCATGCCCTGCAGTACCTCGGCCAGCGCGCACATGGACACGCCGCCGATGCCGGCCAGATGGACGCGCCTGCCCGGCTGTAACAATGTGCGGATATCCGCAGCGGGATGCATCATAAAAAAGACCTCCAAACGGCGCGGAGCGCCGGAATAAGCTGTGCGTAAATTGACAATTCTGAAAAGTGTGCTAATATGGATGCAATATCTTAACGATTCATTATAGTACACCCAAACACGAAGTGCAACCGGCTTTTTCGCCGGTTTTTTGGCGGTACGGGACGAAAGGAGGCGGTGCATATGTTCCCCGCGCAGGTGAGGGCCATTCTCTCCCGGCTGGAGCAGGCGGGCTTCGCGGCCTGCGCCGTGGGCGGCTGCGTCCGGGATACGCTGCTGGGCCGGGTGCCGGAGGACTGGGACGTTGCCACCGCCGCCCGTCCGGAGCAGACCGCCGCCCTGTTTGCCGGTCACAGCGTCCCCACGGGAGCGCGCCACGGCACCGTCACCGTCCGGCAGGACGGCCTGTCCGTGGAGGTCACCACCTTCCGTGCCGACGGCCCCTATTCCGACCACCGCCGCCCCGACGCCGTGTATTTCTCCGACTCGCTGCCGGAGGATCTGTGCCGCCGCGACCTGACGGTGAACGCCATGGCCATGGATGTCCGGGGCACCCTCATCGACCTGCACGGCGGACAGGACGACCTGCGCCGGGGCATCCTGCGCTGTGTGGGCGACCCGGACCGGCGCTTTGACGAGGACGCCCTGCGCATCATGCGGACGCTGCGGTTCGCGTCGGTGCTGGGCTTCACCGTGGAGGCCCGCACCGCCGCCGCGCTGCACCGCTGTGCCCCGCTGCTGCGGGACATCGCCGCGGAGCGCCTGCTGTCGGAGATGGACCGCCTGCTGTGCGGCACCCATGTGCTGCCGGTACTGCTGGCGTACCCTGATGTGCTGGGCGTGTTCCTGCCGGAGGTGCTGCCCTGTGTGGGCTTCGACCAGCGGAACCGCCACCACCTCTACGACGTGTGGGAACACACGGCCCGCTCCGTGGCCGCCATTGCGCCGGAGCCGGCGCTGCGCTGGGCCATGCTGCTCCACGACGTGGGCAAGCCCGCCTGCTTCACCGTGGACGGGCAGGGCGTGGGCCATTTCTACGGCCACCCCAAAGTGTCGGCGGCGCTGGCGGAGGAGGTGTGCCGCCGCCTGCGGATGGACAAGCGCACCGCCCGCGAGGTGGTGACGCTGGTGCAGTGGCACGACCGGGATATCCCCCGGACGGAGAAGGCCATCGCCCGGGCCGTCCACCAGCTGGGGGAGGACACGTTCCGCCGCCTGCTGGCGGTAAAGCGGGCGGACAATCTGGCCCAGCACCCGGACTACCGGGGCCGCCTGACGGAGATCGACCGCGCGGAGGACATCCTCAACGCCCTGCTGGCCAGGCGTGCCTGCTTCTCCCTGCGCGACCTGGCGGTGGACGGCCGGGACATGCTGGCGCTGGGGCTCCGCGGCCCCGCCGTAGGCCGTGCGCTGGACGCCCTGCTGGCGCAGGTGCTGGACGGCGCGCTGCCCAACGACCGGGATACCCTGCTGGCCGCCGCCCGGCGCACGACAGAATAAAAGAGGAGACGCACCGCGTCTCCTCTTTTCATTATGCGTTCTCCTGCACCCAGGCTTTCGCGAACTCCGCGAACCGCCTTGCGGCGGGGCCGGCCTCCACATTGCCGGCGGCCAGCGCGATGGTGCGGTAGGCCGGCGGATCCAGCGGCCGCAGCTCCACGCCCTCGTTGTTGCCCCGCAGCAGCAGGGACGGCATGATGCTGACGCCCAGCCCCTGCCGCACCATGGCGATAACGGCGTAGTCGTCCTTGGTGCGGAACCGGATGTCCGGCTTGGCGCCCACGGCGTCCAGCGCCCGCCTTACGTCGTGGTTGGATGTCTCCAGCAGGGAGATGATAGGCTCCTTGGCGATCTCCGCCGCCGGGCACACCGGCAGGGCGCACAGACGGTGCCCCCTGGGCAGCACCGCCACCAGCTCGTCCCGGTACAGCGGCACGCACCGGCTGTCTCCCTCCGCCGGCAGCGCCACGAAGGCCAGATCCACGCTGCCGTCCGCCAGCCACCGGTCCACGTCGTGATAGTCGCCGTTGAACAGCTCGAACTCCACCTGCGGGTGCTCCTGCTGGAACCGCATCATCATGGCCGGCAGCCAGTGGGTGGCCACGCTGGTGAATGTGCCCACCCGCACCCGGCCCGCCACCAGCGTGTGCAGCTCCTCCGCCGTCTGGCGCAGCAGACGCTCCTCCGCCACGATGGCCCGGATGTGGGGCATGATGCGCTCGCCCTCCGGCGTCAGCCGCGCCCCGGTGCGGGTGCGCTTGAGAAGCGGCAGCCCCAGCTCCGCCTCCACGGCGGCCACGATGTGGCTCACGCCGGACTGGGTGAGGCCCAGCTCCTCCGCCGCCTTGGTCAGCGATGCCTTTTCCACCACTTTTTCGACAACAGCATACTTTTTTGTGTCCATTTTGTGAATTTACCCCTTGCTTTTTTGTCTGCATGGTGCTATGATACGCCCATACATTCAAAATCTTTATGAGACACATTATAAATCTTCATGTGTCGCTTGTCAAGGAGGAAATTCCCATGGATGGAGCGAATCTGCAGCATCTGCTGGCTATGGCACTGTACATGCTGGCGGTGATTGTCATCGGCATCGTGTTTGCCCGCCGCGCCAATAAGGACGCGGAGGCGTATTTTCTGGGCGGCCGCAGCCTTGGCCCCTGGGTCACGGCCTTCAGCGCCGAGGCGTCGGACATGTCCGGCTACCTGCTGATGGGCCTGCCGGGCCTGGCCTACTGGACGGGCCTTGCCGACGCGGGCTGGACGTGCATCGGCCTGGCGCTGGGCACCTATCTGAACTTTCTCATCACCTCCCGCCGTCTGCGGCGGTACAGCATTGCCGTGGACGCTTTCACCGTGCCGGACTTCTTCTCCAAGCGGTATCACGAGGGCAGGCACAAGACCCTGATGGTGCTGTCCTCCCTCATTATTATCATCTTCTTCTCCGTCTACGCGGCCCAGTGCCTCAGCACCTGCGGCAAGCTGTTCGCCAACCTGTTCGGCCTGTCCTACCAGAGCATGATGATCGTGGCGGCGGCTTTCGTGCTGATCTACACGTTCCTGGGCGGCTTCCTGGCGGAGAGCGCCTCCGACTTCATGCAGGCTGTGGTGATGGTCACGGTGCTGGTGCTGATCCTCATCATGTCCGTGGGCGCTGCCGGCGGCATGTCCGCGGCTATCCAGAATGCCGAGGGAATCGACGGCTTCTTCTCTCTGGTCCAGTCCGCCACCCCCTCCACCACGGAGGTGGACGTGTTCGGCGCCGCCAGACCCTACGGCGTGCTGTCCATTGTCTCCTGCCTTGCCTGGGGCCTCGGCTACTTCGGCATGCCTCAGGTGCTGCTGCGGTTCATGGGCATCCGCTCTGAAAAGGAGCTGAAGCTCTCCCGCCGCGTGGCCATCGTATGGGTGGTCATCTCCATGGCGGCCGCCGTGTTCATCGGCATCGTGGGCCGCAGCATCGTGGGGCTGGACTACCTGTCCAACGGCGATGCCGAGAACATCTTCGTGGACGCGGCCATTATGTTCCTGCCTCCCGTGCTGGCGGGCTTTGCCTGCGCCGGCGTGCTGGCGGCGGCTATCTCGTCCTCCGACTCCTATCTGCTCATCACCGCCAGCGCCGTCAGCCAGAACATCTACCGCGGCATCGTGAAGAAGGACGCCACGGAGAAGCAGGTCATGTGGTGCTCCCGCATCACCCTGATGCTCATTACGCTGGTGGCCATGGCCATCGCGTGGAACTCCAACTCCACCATCTTCGGCATCACCGCCTTTGCGTGGGCGGGCTTCGGCGCGGCCTTCGGCCCCCTGATGCTGTTCTCCCTGTTCTGGAAGCGCACTACCCGGGCCGGTGCCATCGCCGGTATGGTGGCCGGCGGCGCCATGGTGTTCTTCTGGCGCGGCGTGCTGAAGCCGCTGGGCGGCGTGTTCGGCCTGTATGAGCTGCTGCCCGCCTTCCTGTTCAGCGCCCTGGTCATCGTGGTGGTGTCCCTGCTGACCCAGAAGCCCAACGCCGACATGGACAGCGAGTTCGACCGCGTCAAGGCCAGCGAGGTGTAAGCGATCCCGTTCCGAAGTCCCTCCGCGCAGACCGCGCGGAGGGACTTTTTTCGCCCGCACTTGACAGTCCGCGCCCGCTGTGGTAGGGTAGAGCATCCGCTGTACGGTGCGGCGGAACGGATGGAGGAAAACACGCTATGCAGCAATTTCTGATCACACTTCTGGTGACATTTTTCGCCGGTATGGGCGCGGGACTGGGCACCGGCTTTGCCGGCATGAGCGCCGCGGCGGTCATCAGCCCCATGCTCATCACGTTTCTGGATATGGACCCCTACATGGCGGTGGGCATCGCCCTTTCCTCGGACGTGCTGGCCAGCGCCGTCTCGGCCTATACCTACCATAAAAATAAGAATCTGGACGTGAAAAACGGCCTCATCATGATGGCCAGCGTGCTGGCATTCACCGTGGTGGGCAGCTATATCGCCAGTCTGGTGCCCTCCCGCACCATGGGCAATTTCTCGGTGTTCATGACGTTCCTGCTGGGCATCAAGTTCATCGTCCGCCCGGTGATGACCACCAGAGAGGCCATGCTGGGCGTATCGCCGAAAAAGCGGGTGTTCCAGTCGCTGGCCTGCGGCACGCTCATCGGCTTTATCTGCGGCTTTATCGGTGCCGGCGGCGGCATGATGATGCTGCTGATCCTCACCAGCGTGCTGGGCTACGAGCTGAAAACGGCGGTGGGCACCAGCGTGTTTATCATGACGTTCACCGCCCTCACCGGCGCGGTATCCCACTTCGTCATCGGCGGCACGCCGGACTGGGTGGTCTGGAGCCTGTGCGTGGTGTTCACGCTGGTCTGGGCGCGTATCGCCGCCGTGTTCGCCAACCGCGCCTCCCCCAGAACGCTGAACCGCGCCACCGGCGTGGTGCTGGTGGTGCTGGGCGCCGTCATTCTGGGCGTTGGCCTTTTCCAGTAAGCAAAAACAACGCTCCGCGCAGCCGCGCGGAGCGTTGTTTTTTCCTGTCATCGTCCGCCCGGCTCCCGGAGCCGGAAACTGCTGCGGTAGAACTCCAGCAGTCCCTCCCGCTGCATCCGCCCCAGCTCCCGTGACAGGGCGCTGCGGTTGACGCCCAGCACCTCCGCCATCTCCTGCCGGGAGTAGGGCAGGCGGAAATAGTCGCTGCCCGCCTCCTCCCGCCGGTCCCGGAGGAACAGCAGGATGCGCCGCCGCAGCTGCGGCTCCGTCAGATAGGCCACCCGCTGCCGCAGCTGCCAGAACTTGCTGGCTGTCTCCGCCAGCAGGTTCCGCCGCAGCGCGACATGGCACGCGCAGCCCCGCCCACAGTCGGACAGAATGCCCTCCAGTGGAAGAAACAGCACCTCCGCCCCCTCGGCGGAGGCCGCCAGCGACAGGGGGCTGGCCTGTCCCGCCGCCATCAGCAGGTCGCCGAACACGCCGCCCTTTTCCTGCCGGGCCGTCAGCACCGCCCCGCCGTCCTCGCCGTACTGCACCGCGTCCACGCACCCGGCCAGCACGATGCCCGCCATGGGCACCGCGTCCCCCGCGTGCCACAGAAATTCGCCCCGGCCGTACCGCCGCACCGGACAGTGCAGACACGCCAGCAGCCGCCGGATCTCGCCATCCTCCATGCCCTGAAACAGAGCCGTCTGCCGCAGCAGCGCCGTATCAATGTCCATGCCGCGCCTCCTTTTTCGTTGCTGTGGCAACGTGATTCTCTGGGGGACATGATATCATAGAGAAAAACAAAAAGGAAGTGCTTTCAATGAAAAATAAAACGTTCTGGATCGCCGAAACGGCGGTGATGATCGCCCTGCTGGTGGCGCTGCAGTGGGTCACCAAGCCCCTGGGCCAGTTTGTCACCGGCTCCTGCGTCAACCTGGTGCTGGGCGTGTCCACGCTGGTGGGCGGCGTCTGGTGCGGCGCGGTGGTGGCCATTGCCAGCCCGTTCTGCGCCTTTCTGGTGGGCGTAGGCCCCGCCAAGCTGGTGATCGTGCCCTTTATCGCCGTGGGTAATCTGGTGCTGGTGCTGCTGCTCCACTTCATCGCCGGCGGCAAGCCCCTGGGCCTGCGGAGCTATCTGGCGGTGGCCGCGGCGGCAGTTTGCAAGTTTGTGGTGCTGTTCCTGCTGGTGACCAAGGTGGCCATCCCCTCGCTGAACCTGCCGGAGGCGGCAGCGGCCACCATGTCCGCGTCCTTCTCCTGGCCCCAGCTGGTGACGGCGGCCATCGGCGGCGTCATCGCCGTCACCATCGCCCCGGTGATCCGCAAGGCGCTGAAGCGCTGACCTCCATAAAAAAAGACATCCCGCGCTGTGCGCGGGATGTCTTTTTTTATATCAGTGTCCGCTGGGCATCTTCCAGCCGAAGTGGTCGGTGTGCAGCAGCGTGTGGGCCTTGTGACCCAGAGGCTGGCGCAGGTAGTCCTTGTACAGCGCCTGCACGTCGGCGTTCTCGTGGGAGAACCGGAGCTTCGCGTTCCGGTCGATGCGCCACAGCACGCCGCCGCGCCGCGCCGCCATCTCCACGCCGTCGTGGATGGGCTGACCGCCGCCGCCGGCGCAGCCGCCGGGGCATGCCATGACCTCCACAAAGTCGTAGTTCACCTCACCGGCGTCGATGGCGTTCATCAGCTTCCGGGTGGCGCCCAGACTGCTGACCACCGCCACCCGCACATCGCCAGCGCCGGGGATGGTAAACACCGCCTCCTTCCAGCTGTCCAGACCGCGGACGGCGTGGAAGGCATCGGGATCGGGATTCTTGCCCGTCACCATGTAGTAGGCGCTGCGCAGCGCCGCGTCCATGACGCCGCCGGTGGCGCCGAACACCACGGCTGCGCCGGTGCCGGTGCCCAGCGGGCTGTCGAAGGGCGTCTCCGGCAGAACGGCGGGGTTGATCTGCTCGCCCCGGAACATCCGGACGATCTCGCGGGTGGTCAGCACCACGTCCACGTCCCGGTCGCCCTCGGCGTCCTTCATGGTGGGCAGCGCCGCCTCCGCCTTCTTGGCGGTGCAGGGCATGATGGATACCACGAACAGCTTCTTGGGGTCCACGTTCAGCTGGTCGGCGAAGTAGCTTTTCACCACGGCGCCGAACATCTGCTGGGGGCTCTTGGCGGTGGACAGATTGCCGATATAGGCGGGGAACTGGCTCTTGACGAACCGCACCCAGCCGGGACAGCAGCTGGTGAACATGGGCCAATGGTACTTGTTCCGGTGGGTAAAGCGCTCCAGGAACTCGCTGCCCTCCTCCATGATGGTCAGGTCGGCGGCGAAGTTGGTGTCGAACACATAGTCGAAGCCCATGGTTTTCAGGGCCGTCACCATTCGCTCCGCCGTGGCGTACTTTGGATCCAGGTGGAAGTACTCCGCCCAGGCCGCCCGGACGGCGGGCGCCATCTGCACCACGGTGATGCGCTCCGGGTCCGCCAGCGCGTCGAACACCTTGCCGGTGTCGTCGTGCTCCTGCAGACCGCCCACGGGACAGTGGGTGACGCACTGACCGCAGAACGTGCAGTCGCTCTCGCCCAGGGTGCGGGTGCGGGCCACGCCCACGGTGGTGTGGGAGCCGGTGCCCATCAGATCCCAGATACCCATGGTCTGCACCTTGTCGCAGATCTGGATGCAGCGCATGCACTTGACACACCGGTTCTCGATGCGCACCACGGGGTTGGAGAAGTCGTCGGGGATATTGCGCAGGTCGTCGATATAGTGCTCGCCCAGCAGGTTGTAGTCGTTGGTCAGCTGCTGGAGCTTGCAGTTGCCGCTGCGGGTGCACTTGGTACACTTGGTGTCGTGCTGGCTCAGCAGCAGCCGCAGGTTCACGCGCCGCGCCTCCCGCACACGGGGGGAGTTGGTGTGAACGGCCATGCCCTCGTCCACCACGTTGTCGCAGGCGGGGACCAGCCGGGGCTGTCCCTCCACCTCCACCATGCAGAGGCGGCACGCGCCGATCTCATTAATGTCCTTCAGATAGCACAGAGTGGGGATGTCGATATGTATGGAGCGGGCCGCCTCCAGAATGGTGGTGCCCTCCGGCACTGTGACGGTGCGCCCGTCGATGCTCAGCGTTACCATTTGACGTTCCTCCCTCCTCTGAAAATACCGTAGCCGAAGTGGTCGCAGCGCAGGCAGCGGGACGCCTCGGTGCAGGCGCCCTCCTCCGTCAGGCCGCATTCAATGTCCTCAAAGTCGCGCCGGCGCTCGCAGGCCTCCCGCTCGGTGGTGTTGATGCGCCCGTGGGGGCCGCGGTTGTTCAGCCGCGGGGAAGGAATGTCCACATCCACCTCGATCTCATGCTGGAAGCCCAGATGCACGTCGATGTTGGCCGCCGCCACCTTACCGGCGGCAATGGCGCGGATCGCCGTGGCAGGGCCGGTGACGCAGTCGCCGCCGGCGAACAGGTTGTCCATGTCGCCCACCTGTCCGGACAGGCCCGCCACGAACACGCCCCGCTTGATGGGCACGCCGGCCTGCTCGAAGCCCTGGATCTCAATGCCCTGTCCGATGGCCACCACGATGATGTCCGCCGGGATGCGCTTCTCCGGCAGGTCGGCCTTGTTGGGCCGGGGCCGCCCGGACTTGTCGGCCTCGCCGATGATCTGGGGCTGCACCCACAGGGCGGCGGCGCAGCCGTTTTCATCGGCCTCGATGCGGACGGGCGCCATCAGCGCCTCGATCTCCGCGCCCTCGGCCAGCGCGCCGGTGACCTCGTCGGGCAGCGCCGTCATATCCTCGATGCGGCGGCGGTACACGCACGTCACCTTGTCCGCGCCCAGCCGGATGGAGCTGCGGGTCACGTCCATGGCCACGTTGCCGCCGCCGATGACCACCACCTGCTTGCCGGTGAAGTCGGGCATCACGTCGTCGCCGATGGAGCGCAGCATCTCCACGGCGGACATCACGTTCTTGCTGTCCTCACCGGGGATGCCCACCTTCTTGTCCTGGTGGGCGCCGATGGCGATGTACAGGCAGTCGTATTCCTTCTGCAGCTCCTCCACCCACATGTCGGTGCCCACGGTGACGCCGGTGTGGGCCTCGATGCCCAGCGACAGGATGGAGGCGATCTCCGCGTCCAGCAGGTGCCGGGGGAACCGGTAGCTGGGGATGCCGTAGCGCAGCATGCCGCCCAGCTTCTCCCGCTCCTCGAACACCGTGACCTTGTGGCCCATCAGCGCCAGATAGTAGGCGCAGCTCAGGCCGCTGGGGCCGCCGCCGATGATGGCCACCTTCTTGCCGGTGGGCGGCGCGCAGGCCGGCTGGGGCACGTCCCCGGCGTGGTCCACGGCGTAACGCTTCAGACCCCGGATGTTGATGGCGTCGTCGATCATGTTCCGGCGGCACCGCGCCTCGCAGGGGT
>URST01000018.1 GCA_900550585.1 uncultured Eubacteriales bacterium | reverse complement strand
TCACCACGATGGTATTGCCGCTGACCACGGCGTTGCTCATCTTCACGTCTGCCGGCACAGCCGCCGTGCCGGGATCAAAGCCCGCGGCGGAGACGGCCAGATCCGCCGCCTTGAAGGAGTTTATGGTGTTGGTGTCGTAGATATACTTGGTCTTGGTATCCTGGTGGTACATGCTGCTGTCCTTGGTCTGGATACCGCAGAGGAACAGCTTTGTGGGGTAACCCACCATCCCCTGATCGCAGTTGGTCACATCCGCCAGGTAGTTCGTCCCGTTGATGCGCACCACGTTCCACATATGGCTGCCGCCACCCATCGTGCCGGTAACGTCCAGCGTCTCCACGGAGCCGATCCAGCCGTTGCTCTCCTCCGTCAGGTCGCACAGGTACTTGAACGCCTTGGCGTAGCCCTCGCACACCACATTGGTGCTGGCGTCGTCGTCAAACACCCACAGCAGCTGCCAGGGATTGCCGTAGGCTGTGTCCTTGTTGATGCTGGAGTTGTAGGAGACCTGGTCGCAGATATACTGCCGGTATGCCTGCAGCTTGCCATAGTCGGTCTTGCCGCGGTTGGCGGATACCACCTGCTTGGCTGCCGCCACCGCCGCCGGCACGTTGGGAATATTGGTGGTGTACAGGCTGCCGCCGCGGAACTCCGCGGCCACCGCGAATTTGAACGTAATGTCCTTCCAGCCGTTATTCGGTATATACGAATAGCCGAAGCCCACCGTCTTGTCGTGCCAGTACAGCGCATACGGCAGATCCGCCAGCAGTGCCTGCCGCACCTTGTCCGCCGAGGTCTGATCCGGCAGCGTGCCCTCGGTCCGGATCTCCGTGTCCTTCCGCTGTCCGTTGGCGATCAGGATCAGCTGCTCCTTCAGGGTGTTGTACACCGCCCGCTCCGCCGCCGTCAGGTTCCCGGATGCGGCGTACATGGCCGGTGTGCCGGCCGTGTCGAAGCCCCTTTCATAGTCGGCGATGTCCATGCCTGCCAGCTGGTACAGATAGCCGTCCAGCAGCGCGCCGTCGGATGCCGTCTCCGTACCGTGCTCCGCCGCCAGCGCCTGGGCAGGCAGCAGCGTCAGGGCCATGACCAGCGCCAGCAGCAGCGCGGTCAGGTTTTTCTTGACTTTCCTCATAGCTCTCCTCCTCATGTTTTCACGCCCCGCGGGCTCATTGACTTATGCAAAGTTTACCACAGGCGTTGGAAAAAGTACACCCATTTTTTGACGTTTTTCCTCCTTTTTGCACAGAAAAACGGGCACAGGGCGCTTATCCCCGTGTCCGTCTCCGCTTACAGGTGCTTTTCCGGTTCCTGCATGTCCCGGGCAATGGCCTTGGCGTACCGCTCCTCCTCACTGAACACGCAGCCGCAGTATTTCTGCATATAGAAGCCCATCTCCCTTGCCTGCCGCTGCCCCTCCCGGAAGCCGGGGCGGAAATCCCTGTACAGGAACGCCACGCCGTACTGCGCCGCCAGTTCCTCCGCCGTCCGCCGCAGCAGCTCGTGGTCCTGATAGGGACTGACGAACAGCGTGCTGGTAAAGCTCTCAAAGCCGTGGTCCGCCGCGTACCGCGCCGTCTGCTCCAGCCGCAGGCGGTAGCATTTGCCGCAGCGGTGCTCCAGATCCTCCGCCGTCAGGCGGCAGAACGCCCGCAGGCCGTAGTCCTCCTGCACGATCAGCTCCATGCCGATACCGGGGGCATAGGCCATCAGCGTATCCCGCCGGGCCTTGTACTCCTGATAGGGGTGGATGTTGGGATTGAACCAGTAGGACACCGGCTCGATGCCCTCGCCCCGCAGCTGCTGGATACAGGACACGGAGCAGGGTGCGCAGCAGGTGTGCATCAGCGTTTTCATGCCTTCTTCTCCTTTTTCTCCCGGCTCAAAAGACTGCGCAGGCGGTCGGCCACGCCGCCGCTCTGGTGCTGCATCACCGAGAGGAACCGGGCGCGCACCTGCTGGAAGGGCAGCTGCTCCATGGCACGGAAGAACTGCTCCCGCTCCAGCGGAGCCGCCGGCGGCTCCCGCAGGGCGGCGCAGCAGGCCGCGGCCTCCTCCAGCGTCCGGTGCTGCTTCTCCAGCGGCAGTATATCGAACACCTGCGCGCCCTTGACGGTATTGATCAGCAGCATGGACACGCCGCTCTTTTTCTCCTCCGGGGCAAAGCTGCCGCCGCTGAAATCTCCCAGCGTCACGTCGCCGGGCCGGTCCGTGGTGGCGTAGGTGCAGTGATGGCAGGCGGGACGCATGAAAAGCCGCCGGGCGATGCCCCGGCCCAGCTCGCACTTGCCCATGGGCGCGTCATAGCGGCCGCCGCCCTCGAACTGCACCCGGAACCGCCGCTCCCGGTCGCCGGTGAGCTTGCCGCAGAACTCCACCGCCGTGGGACGGCGCTGCTTGACGTAGGCCATGGACTTCACCAGCTGCGCCCACACACCGGGGCTGCACACGCCGCCGCAGGCCATGTCGCAGGTCAGCAGCCGCTCCGGGTGCTCTCCCAGATAGCGGTACAGCCCGTCCACCTGACAGGGCGTGCCGGAAAACAGCACCTGCCGTCCCTGGTCCAGATACAGCCGCACCTGCTGATAGGCGTCGCCGATGTCGCTCTGCACCGGCTTCATGCCCCGCAGCCGGGGCAGGTCATGGACGTTCTTCACCGCCGTATGCACCACCCGCAGCTCCCGGTCCAGCGCCGCGCCGAACACCACGCCGCCGCCCTCCAGCACATACTCCGCCAGCGCCGAAAACGCGCCGCCGCAGGTGGACGCCTGCCGCACGGCCTCGTCCCGGCTCCACACGGCGAACACCTGGGGCGCCGTGCGGTGCTCCCGCTGCTTCTGCACCGGGCACACATGGGCACAGTGGCCGCACTGGACGCAGCCGTCCGTTATCTCCGGATAGAGGAACCCCTCCCTGTCCGGCACCATGCGGATGGCCCCCTTTGGGCAACCGCTGCTGCACGCGCCGCATCCGGTGCAGCGGTCATGGACCGCCAGCTGGGGCATATTCACAGTCTCTGTCACGGTGTCCCGCCTCCTGACCTGTTTCTTTGTCCGTATTGTATCACGCCGCCGCAAAAAGCACAAGCCCGGCACGCACTGTCCGTTTTTCGGGACACTTCTCTTGGTATGATGGCTACACTGACACGGAAGAGAACATGAAGCAGAAAAAATTTCATGATATGTTCAGGGAGGAATTCATCATGCATAAGTTTTTTGACTATCTGGAGCCGGATCTCCCCACCACCGTCATCCGCGATCTGCTGGGCTACATCCGCCGGTTCGCGGCGCTGTTCAGCGGCGGCGTCCCCGTGGAGGGCGCCATGGACGGCGTGGGCTTCTGCGCCACGGAGCAGGACTCCGGTGCCGTCCGCGTCCACTGGGTGCAGGTGGGCCGCCAGCGCATCCCGCTGGACGCCACGGTGTAAGCACACGGAAAGCCCCGCCCTTTCGCATGGAAAGGGCGGGGCTTTTTCACGGGCCGGCAGTACCGGCGCCGCCTTGTTCAGTCGTGCCGCGCATCGGCCCCATCCGGTGCCTGCTGTGCCGGCAGGGGATAACGGGCCTTCAGAAAAGCGATAAAGTCCCGCATGGCGGGGGTAAGCCGCCGCCCGCCGCGCCAGAACAGAGCCAGACGGCGCACGGCACAGTCATCCATAAGGGGGATGCAGGGGAAGGGGCGAAACATCTCCGCCACCACCGGCTGCTCCAGCGAAGGCCCGTACAGCAGGGCGATCCCCAAGCCGCTGTTCAGCAGGCGGGGACGCATGGGGTAATCACACTCCGCCGCGATGCGGGGCGTCACACCGGCCTGGCGGAACATATCCATGCAGAAAGCGGTGTAGGGCAGGCCGCGGAGGGTGGAGATGATCGGCTCCTCCCGCAGGTCTGATAGATGAAGCGCCCCACGGCCCTCCAGCCGATGGCCGCGGGGGAGACACGCAAGGATACGCCCCTCCTGCAGCACCAGATGCTCCAGATGGCTGTCTTGCAGGTCGCCCACGCCCACCAGCGCCATGTCCAGCCGTCCGGACAGCAGATTGTCCAGCAGGGCGGGCATGGCCTCGCTCTGCTGGGTGATCCGGTACGCCGGATGTGTTCGCTGAAAGTCGATGATGGTGTCCCCCCAGGCGTTGGTGCCGCTCACCGCCAGCGAAAGTGTGTCGGTATCCTCCGGCCGCCCCAGCATCCGGACGGCCTTTTCTCCGTCGGCCAGCATCAACAGCGCGCCGTTCACATACTGCAGATATTCCTTTCCGCATTTGTTCAGCCGCAGGCCGCCGCCCTGCCGGTCAAACAGGCGCACCCCCAGTTCCCGCTCCAGGCGGGAGATCATGGTGGACAGCGTCGTTTGCGAGATGTAGAGTTTTTCCGCCGTGCGGGTCAGATGCTGTTCCTCTGCCAGCGCCTGAAAATAGCGGAGCTGCAGGAAAGAGATCATGGTCATCCCTCCGAAAGCCGTGTGGAATATGTTCTATTTTTATAGAAGAACCTTTGATAAGTATATATTTTACAGGCCGGGAACGCAAGTGTAAAATGAAAAGCAGAAGCAGCGTCCCGCGGGACGCTGCTGACAGAATGAAAACGGCCGCCCTGCCGGCGGATGGCAGGAGAAAGGAGCCACTATGGAACCCATCAGAAAGCTGCGCAGCGGTGAGATGACGGACGGCATCATCAACGCGGGAAACCGGGTCCTGCTGTATGCCACGGGGATCGGCAAAGAGGAGATGCAGAAACCGTTTATCGGCGTCATCAACTCCTGGAACGAGATGCACCCGGGCCATAAGCACCTGCGGGAGCTGTCCGCCGCCGTAAAGGAGGGCGTCATCGCCGCAGGGGGACAGCCCTTTGAGTGCAACACCATCGCCATCTGCGACGGCATCACCCAGGCCCACAACGGGATGTGCTATGTGCTGCCCTCCCGGGATCTGATCACCGACAGCGTCGAGGTCATGGCGGAGTCCCAGCGGCTGGACGGCATCGTGATGCTGGCCAGCTGCGACAAGATCGTACCGGCCATGGCCATGGCGGCCGGACGGCTGAACATCCCCGCCGTCATCGTCACCGGCGGTCCCATGATCCCCAACAGCTATAAGGGCCACGCTTTCGGCGGCGGCTGGGAGGTGCGGGAGGCCGCGGGCCGTCTGGCTGCCGGTGAGATCACGCAGGCGGAATACGACGCCATGGAGCAGTGCGCCTGCGGGATGGCCGGCTCCTGTCCCATGATGGGCACGGCCAATACCATGTCCTGCCTGATGGAGCCGCTGGGCCTGACGCTGCCCGGCTGCGGCACCTGCCACGCCGTGCAGGCGGATAAGCTGCGCTATGCGCGGGACAGCGGAAAGCTGGTCATGCAGATGGTGAAGGAAAACCGCCGCCCCAGAGACTATATCACGGAGCAGAGCTTCCGCAACACGCTGCGGGTCAGCGCGGCTATCGGCGGTTCCACCAATACCTTTTTGCATATGCCCGCCATTGCCGGCGCCTTCGGCCTGAAGCTGGAGCCGGAGGAATTCAACCGGGCGGGGGACGCCACGCCGTATCTGGCCTGCATCAAGCCCTCCGGGAAATACACCCTGTGGGACATGCATCAGGCCGGCGGCATCCCGGCGGTGATGAAGGAGCTGGGCCAGCGGTATCTGGACCTGTCCCAGCAGTGCGTCACCGGCCAGACCTGGGCCGAGGTGCTGGCCGACGTGGAGGGCACCTGGGCGCCGGATGTCATCCATCACGCGGATACGCCGGTGGCGCCGCAGGGCGGTCTCATCGTGCTGAAGGGCAATCTGGCACCTGAGGGAGCGGGCGTGAAGCGCACCGCCGTGGCGCCGGAGATGTGGGAGCACACCGGTCCCGCGCGGGTCTTTGACCGGGAGATGGCCGCCATTCAGGCCATCCGGAACGGAGAGATACGCAGAGGCGACGTGATCGTGATCCGATACGAGGGGCCGAAGGGCGGCCCGGGTATGCGGGAGATGCTGTCCGCCACCTCGGCGCTGATGGGCTTCGGCCTGGGCGACAGCTGCGCGCTGGTCACGGACGGGCGCTTCTCCGGCGCCAGCCGCGGGCCGTGCATCGGCCACGTTTCGCCGGAGGCGGCACTGGGCGGCCCCATCGCGCTGGTGCGGGACGGTGACATCATCCACATCGACCTGCACCGGAAATCCCTGACCATCGACGTCAGTGAGGAGGAGCTGGCGGAGCGCCGCAAGACGTGGACGCCGCTGCCGCCCATGGTCAGCAGCAGTTATCTGCAGCGGTACAGCCGGATGGTCGGCCCCACCTGGGAAGGCGCGGTGCTGGAATGACCCGGCGGAGCACCCCCGCGCCAAGGCACGTTTTCCCAAAACCGGATAACAGACACGATCCCCCCTGATGCAGGATGACCTCCGCATCAGGGGGGATCGGTCATTGCAGGCAGCGATGCGCCGTCAGCGGCGGCGCTTACACAAGATGCATCTCCTCGGCGATCCGCCGCACCAGCACCTCCAGCGGTTCATCGCTGATGGGCATGGAGGACGAGAACATCAAATTCAGCGGGTAATCGAAGTTTTCCACATTGCAGCCGCAGGCATCCCGCCACTCCTGCTCCGGCCCGAGGTTCGGGACTCGTTGGCGCATGGGGCGGGCGTCCGGCATCCAGCCGTACATCCGCTTGCCCCACTGGAAGGCCATGCCGCACTCGAAGGCGGTGTCGCTCTCCGGCTCCCAGCCGTGGAAATCACGCAGATCCGCCAGCAGCACGTCGCACTGACGCACATGGCGGGCATTGCGCAGCAGCGTCCGATAGGCCCGGCGGTACGGGTCCGCCCCCGCTGCGCAGGGCTCCATGTGATCCAGCGGCGTGACCACCTCAAAGCCGCAGGCGCGGCCTGCCTCCACCGCCTCCCGGTAGTCCGGCGACAGGTCCCAGCGCTGGGGCCCCGCCAGATAGAGGATCGGTTTTGCGTGGGGAGGCTCCTCCGGCGGCGGCACAGGCGCGGCAGCGCCGTGCTTGCGTGCCTCCTCCTGATCCACACGGAACAGCGCCAGACAGTCGGAAAAACCGCCCTCCACGATCTTCACCGCCCCCACCACATTGGGGGAAAAGGGCAGCTCGGCATAGGGCAGCGGCCTGTTCTTCCGGTCATAAAGCCGCCCGTCCCGCAGGGTGCTCCCCTGGTATTTCCAGCACATGGCCCGCTTGTCGCGGGTATAGCCATAGCAGGGTATCCCCTTGGCGTAGGCCATGCCCAGCTCGTAGATACTGCCGCCATCCGGCTCCGGCCCCCGATAGAACGCCAGATCGCAGAGGATGGCGGTAGACCGCTCCATGCTGTCGGCACAGTTGCGGAAGATCGCGTCGGCGTTGCGGCGCAGATCCTCGTGCCCCAGATCCAACGGCGTATCGTTGGGCAGGGTCACATCGTATCCGCACGCCTCGGCTTCCCGCCGCATGGCGTCCAGCTGCGCCGTCCCATCGCGGTAAAAACACTCGGGACCGGCGATATAAAGCGCCTGCTTCACAGCTGCACCTCCTATTGCAGTACGAGCCGGATGACCAGCTCCAGAAATCGGCGGTCGTCCGCCGTCACGCCCACCTGCACCAGCGGCAGGTGTTCCCATACATGATGGTGCCGCCCGTCCCGCACGGTCATGCCCAGCGTCAGGCCGTCCTTTGTCTCGATGCCCACGCGGCAGAGCCGGGTGCGGACCAGCGTCGGGTCCAGCGCATAGGCCACCGCCATGCAGTCGATCACCGTGCAGTAGGACGCATAGCCCCGGCCATTGACATAGCGGATGGCCTGCCGGAGGAACCGGGCCTCCGGACGGGGGCTCTCCTCCAGTGCCGTCAGTTCCTCCTGCGTAAAGTCGGAGGACAGGCAGGTGGCCACATCCAGCCCCAGCGCCGTCAGCGGGATGCCGGAGCGGTACACGATGTCCGCCGCCTCGGGGTCCACATAGACGTTCCACTCGCTCTGGGGCGTGTCGCCGGTGGCATTGGCGAAGGACGCCTCATTGAAGCCGAACGCGCCGGAAATGGCGATCACGCTGCTCAGAAGCTCCGTGAGGGCCGGCTCCTTTTGGATGGCGGCGGCAAGGTTCGTCATGGGGCCTGTACACAGCACCGTCACCTCATGGGGATGCTGACGGGCCAGGCGGATGATCTCATCCGCCGCGCCGTGGGGTGACAGCGCCATCGCGGGCGCCGGCAGGAAATTCTCCGCCTGTCCGTCGGCGCCGTGGGTAAAGGGGTCCGCCGGCGCCCGGCGCACCAGCGGCTGCGCCGCCCCGGCCGCCACCGGAATGTCCGTCCTGCCCAGCAGCTCCAGCATCTTCCGGGCGTTGACGCAGGTGACCTCCTGCGGGTAGTTGCCGCATACCGTGGTCACTGCCAGCAGCTCCAGCGCCGCCGCCTTGGCGGCCAGCACGATGGCCATGGAGTCATCCATGCCCGGGTCACAGTCCAGTATGATCTTTCGTTTCATAGGCTCATCTCCGGATGCCAATAGGTCTTTCCGCCCTTGGCCCGATCCATGCGCTCCAGCAGGGCGCAGGCCTCCAGGGCAATGTCGATCTCGATATTCTCAGCGATCCCCGCCTGAAAGCGCTCGCCCGTTACCACATTGTCCGTCACGCTGCAGACGGAGCCGCCGCGCCGCCCGAAAAGCGCGCTGAGCGTCACCACTGCCGCCGATTCTCTGTCGCCGTTCAGGACGTTGGCACGGTTGTAGATACCCAGCACGTCCAGGTTCCAGGGCTGCAGATACCCGCCCACGGCGGGGCGGCCGCAGCCGATGACATCACTGTCGATGGACAGCGTCACTCCCACATGAAAGGGGACGTGCAGCCGGTCCGCCGCCGCGGCCAGTGCGTTCACCACCTCGTAGTGGCTCACTGCCGGATACTCGGCGGGGATATAGGCCTTGGTCATGCCCTCGCTCCACACCACGCCGCTGGAGATCACCACATCGCCGGGGTGCACATCGGTGCCGATGCCGCCGGAGCCGCCCACCCGCAGATAGGTATGGGCCGCCGTGTTCTCCATGTAGTCGTACAGCGCCAGCTCCATCTCCGGCGAGCCGCTGCCGCCGCTGACGGCGGTGATGTGCGCGCCCTTGTACCAGCCGGACCACGATGTGAACATGCCGGACTGGCCGATGCACTCCGCGTTCTCCAGATGGCGGGCGATCTGCCGGGCGGGATCCTCCTCATAGGTGCACAGCGGATCCCGCACCGTGAGCAGTATGTAGTCGCCGGCTTTGGACGGGTCCATCTGGGTAAAGCTGGGTCTGCCCCCGATCTTCAGCCCGCCCTCCGGCATGTGGGAGAGATTGGGGTGGATGCGGCGCATATGCTCCATCTCGTGGCGCCGGTAGATCTCATGATTTTTCTCGATCATCCCTACGTCCCTCGCTGTACGGTCTGGGTCGCCCGCAGCTGGCGGGAAAAGGCGGCTGCGTCCGCCAGTGCCTCGGCCCGCTGCGCCGGTCCCAGGTCCATGGCGCCGTAGACCCGCAGGTTGTGGGCGGACGCCACGTTGGCATAGGCGGCGATATCGTAGATGTCCATGCCCTCCCAGAAGGCGTAAAAGCCGGAGGCGGTGGAGGTATTGCCGCAGCCCGTCACGTCCACGACGGGATATTTCTCAAAGCTGGGGGCAAACAGCACCTCGCCGTCCTTCAGAACATACAGTCCCCGCTTGCCCACGCGGAAGATCACCAGCGGCACATGGAGCGCCAGCAGCGCGTCGATGGCCGCCTGATCGCTGTCCACGCCGAAAAGCGTATAGGCCTCCGGCCCGTTCAGGGAGAAGGCGTCCACCCGCTCCAGAAGCTGGCGGATCAGCGGCAGCTTTTCCGGTACGCACATGCTGCCCCGTATCTCCCAGCCGAAGCGGAAACCAAACTCCTCCTGCAAGGCGAACATCTCCCGGAAAAACGCGGGATCCTCGCCGCGGAAGGTGGTGACGGCTCTGGCGTCCGTCAGGAAACGGCGAAGCCCGTCCTCCTCCGGATTGCAGCACAGACGGTCATAGTGGGCAAAGCCGTGTACCGTCTTGGTGTCCCAGCCGCCCTCGTCGCGGTAGTACATATAGTTGATGGGATGGTGCGGGTCGCGGACGTTGAAGCCCCGCCGGTCGATGTGGTTCCGCTCCAGATAGTCGCCCAGCTGCTGCATATAGTCCTCACCGAAGCCGCCGCACAAGAGCACGTCGTCGGTCCACAGCTGGATGCCGGTCAGCGCGAACAGCGTGGCGCCGCCCGGGCGGAAGCCCGCGGAGCTGCCGTCCGCGTAGTTGATGCAGTCAGCGACGGCGTTGCCCGCCACAACATATTTCATATAGATGTTCCTTTCTCGCCGGACCCTGCCAAAGAGCGCACAGAGTCGCGGCAGACCAGTTTGGTGGGAACTTTTTTGGTGCGTTCCGACAGCACCTCGCCCCGGATCTGCTGCTCCAGCACCTGCACCGCCTGCTCGGCCAGAATGTCCAGCTGCTGATCCACGCTGGTGAGCGCAGGCTCCAGCAGCGTGCAGACCAGCGAGTTATTGAAGCCGATCACAGACACATCCTCCGGGATGCGCAGCCCCGCCTGATGGCAGGCCTGATAAACGCCGGCCGCCAGCAGGTCGCTTTCGCAGATAATGGCGGAAAACTCCTCTCCCGCCTTCAGCAGGTCCTGAAAGCCATTGTAGCCGTCCTGCTGGTTGAAGCCCACGAACCGGACCAGGCGGGGATCCACCTGCAGGCCGGCGTCCAGCAGGCTGTTCACATAGCCCTGATACCGGTAATGCTCGAACATGCCAAGGCGCATGCCGGACAGATAGGCGATCCTCCGGTGGCCGCGCGCCAGCAGATAATTGGTGGCCTCATACATCGCGTAGACGCCGTTGGAAAAGACCAGCGCAAACGCATTGTACTCCGACAGGTAGTTGTCCAGCACCACAAAAGGCTTTCCCGCGTTTTTCAGCAGGTCATAACAGTTCTCCTTGGATGTCACCGTGCTGATATAGACGACGCCGGAAACGGCCGGCGTCAGCAGCCGGCGGATGGCGTGCTCCTCCTGCTCGGGAGAATCGTGGGTCAGACACAGCTGCACCGAGAATCCCGCCCGCTCCAGCGCGGCGGAGACCGTCTCCACCAGTGAAGCGAAAAAGGGGTCGGCGATGCCCGGCAGCACCAGAGCCGCCGTGCGGTTCTGCTTGGCGCGGGGGTTCACATAGCCCAGTGTCTCCACCGTGACGGCCAGCCGCTGCTTGGTGTCCTCGCTCATGCCGCTGTAATCCTGGTTCAGGAAACGTGACACGGTGGCAATGGATACGTTGGCCTCTCTGGCGATCTCTCTCACGGTCGTTTTCTTCTCACTCACGGTAATGTCTCCCTCTCTGTTTGGTGTATGGGGAACTGCCCCTATGCCAAAATCATGTACAAAATACAGTTAATTACATTATAAACACATTTTCCGTCATTTGCAAATGCGAATCGCGGCGCGCCGGCTCACTCCACCGCTACCCGCAGGGCCAGCAGCAGCATATCGTCCAGCGATGTCTGACGCTCCTCGGGGCTGCAGTGCTCCCCGCTGAATACCATATCCGTCACGGTACACAGCGTCAGAGCCTCCCGCCCGGCGCTGGCCGCGTTCATATAGAGCGCCGCCGTCTCCATCTCCACCGCCAGCGCTCCTGCATCGGCCCAGCGCCGCAGGTAATCGTCCCGATAGTGGAAGGCCGCACCGGAAAAGAGCATCCCCGCCTGCACCCGCAGGCTCATGTCCTCTGCGGTCCGCGCAGCGGCCTGCGCCAGCGGGAAGGAGCCGCAGGGCGCGTACTGTCCGGGCAGCTCAAACTGCGACGCGAAGCCGGAATCGGTGCTGCACGACAGCGCCAGCACCAGATCCCGCAGCTGCAGCCGGGGGCTGAGTCCGCCCGCCGTGCCCACCCGCAGGATGCGCTGCACGTCGTAGTCGTGGAACAGCTCGTGGGAGTAGATGCCCATGGAGCCTGCTCCCATGCCGCTGGCCATCACGGAGACCTTCACGCCCCGGAAAAGGCCGGTGTACACCGGAATGCCCCGCACCCGGCTGAGCAGTACGGCGTCCTTCAGATAGCGGTGGGCGATATAGTCCGCCCGCAGCGGGTCGCCCGGCATCAGCACCGTGGGGGCGATGCTCCCCGCCGGCGCCTGGTTGTGAATGGTCGGCATGCTCACACCTCGTCGTAGGCAAGGCCGGTGATGCTCTCAAAGAACACCCGGTTATACATGGCGGTGTCGATGGCACAGGCCGTCCGGATGCGGTCCAGATCCTCCCACTGGAAGTGGTTGCGGCGGTCCCATATGGTCATGCCGCGGGTGAGCTGGTTGTCGCTGGTGTCGATGAGCACCGAGATCTCCTGGGTCTGCAGGATCTCGGGGCAGATCACGGAGCACATGGCCACCGTGTCGATAGGCCCGTTGTTGAACAGATCCGGCAGCGAGTTGTTCCTGTCGATGTAGTCGATGATCTCCAGCGCGTAGCGGCTGGGTACGGAGTTGACCTTCGCCAGCTTTTCCAGCGTCTCCGGCAGGATGGTCACCCACTCGGGGTTGAAAGCCACATCCAGTCCGATGGTGGTCAGCTTGGCACCGCTGCCGTACACGATGGCGGCCGCCTCGGGGTCCACATAGACATTCCACTCGCTCATGGGGTTGTCGCCCGTGGCGTTGGAAAAGGCGTAGGGCGTCACGCCGTAGGAGCCTCCCAGGTGCCAGATCTCCTTCACCATGGGGATGATCTCCGGCTTGAGCATGAAGGCCAGCGCCACGTTGGTCAGGGGCGCGGTGCTGAGGATGGTGACCTCACCGGGGTACTTCATCACCTCGTCAATGATGACCAGAGCGGCGTGCTTGTCGATGACCTTGCCCTTGGGTGCAGGGAAAAAGTGCCCGCCCAGTCCATCGGGGCCGTGGGAATAGGGGTCGGAGGGGTGCTTGCGCACCAGCGGATGCAGCATGCCCCGTGCCACCGGCACGTCATGGCGGTCCATCAGGTCCATGATCTGCAGGGCGTGCTCGCTGCTCTTGTCGCTGGTAAAGTTCCCGCTCTCCGCGGTCACGGCCAGCAGCTCCACCTTCGGGCTCATCAGGCCCATGATAATGCAAAGGGAATCATCCGTTCCCGGGTCGCAGTTGAGAATGATCTTCTTTCTTTCGCTCATATGTCTTTCACTCCTTGGCGTCTGCCACGATCTTCACCACGCACTTGCGCTTGCGGGGGCCGTCAAATTCCAGGAAAAAGATGCCCTGCGAGCTGCCCAGCAGCAGCTTGCCGCCGGAGACGATCAGCGTCATCCCGCAGCCCACCAGCAGGGATTTGATGTGGCCCGCCGCATCCTCCGGCGTGTCGAACTGGTGGGCAAAGTCCACGCGGGTGGGGACGATCCGCCGCATCTCGCTCTTGATGTCCGCCCAGCCTGTCTCGTCCCACTTGGAGGTAATGGTGATGCCGGCAGTGGTGTGGGGGCTGTGGATCACGCACAGGCCCTCCTGCACGCCGCTTTCCGCCACAACGGCCTCGATCTGCTCCGTCAGGGAGAGCACATCGTTCTTCTGCGTCTCAAAAGTCAGTTCCCGTACCATACTATCACCTCACAGAATTTCGATCCTGCTGTCTGTCAGCAGCTTCGTTGTGGCGGTCACCGCCCAGTCGTCCCGGCCGCCGCGCCCGTAGGACTCGTGCTTCAGCTCGCACAGATAGCCTGCGAACAGCGCCATGGGCAGGTAGTTCAGCAGCGGGCTCAGCCAGTCATAGGCCGCCGCAGGCAGCACCACGGACACCGCGCCGTCCGGCACCGGAAATGCCGGCCCGTCGGTGATGACCACCACCGTGCCCCGCATGGCCGCGATGGCGGAGATGGTCTCCTCGGCGCGGCTGCGGTCCGGCCCGTTTTCTTCGGCCCACACGGCGGTGAACTTCCTGTCCAGCGCACGGAAGAAGCAGTTCAGATGCATCCACGATTCCATGTCGCTCCAGGCGGCGTAGTCGCCGGTGGCCTCGATGATCTTGGCCTGGCTGAACCACGCCGTACCGTTGCTGCCGCCGGAGCCCACAAAGTCGAACAGCTCGCGGCTGGTATTGGCCTGCGCCAGCTCCCACATCTGCCGGTCCAGCCGGGTCAGCGCCTCCGCCATGGCGTCGGCATAGCCGCAGACAGCCTTGCGGTACGCCTCGGAATCCGTCATCATATACCGGCCCAGGACCTCGCCGATCCGGATGGCCGTCAGCAGCAGCGACAGCATGGAGACGGCATAGCTGCGCACGCCGTTGCCGGAGCCGGCGGGAAACGCGGGAATGGAAATGGGAATGCGCTTCTCCGCCGCCTTTGCCAGCGCGGACTCCGGCTTCGCGGTGATCGCCAGCGTCAGGCAGCCGTAATGGCGGGCGCGCTGTACGGCCTCCGCCACCCGCGCCACCGCGCCGGAATTGCTCACCGCCATCACCAGCGTACTGCCTGGCTTGCCGAAGGTGTCGGGCGCGGCATAGCGGGCCAGCTGCATGGCGGGCATCACCTCCACAGGAAGGCCGGTGAGCCGTTCCATCGCAGGCTTCATGGACAGTCCCGCCGCGTAGGAATCGCCGCAGCCTATGACGATGATCCGCCGCAGCTGCCAGATCTCCGGCGTCGTCAGGACCATACGGCCATTGCGCTCGATCTCCGCGCACTGGCTGCGCACCAGCGCCGGCACGTCCCACGCATTCTCCCGCATGGGGTTATTCAGCACCTCATTCATCATCGGATACCTTCCTTCCGTTATTCTTTGACGGCGCCGTTGGTCAGGCCGTCCACAAAGTACCGCTGCAAAGACAGGAAAAACACCAGGATGGGCAAAATGATCATCAGCGCGCCGGCCATCTTCATGCCCTGGTCGAAGGTAACGGACGCACCGTTGAGGGAGAGATAGTCCAGCGTGACGGTAAAGTTCTTCTCCCCCTGCAGGAACGTGGAGGAGATCAGATACTCGTTCCACGCATTCAGGACGATGAGCACCGCCACCGTGATAAAGCCGGGCCGCACCATGGGCAGCACCACACGGGTCAGCATCTGCCAGGTATTGGCGCCGTCAATGCGGGCGGCCTCCTCCAGCTGAATGGGCACCTTCATGAAGAAGGTACGCATCAGCATGACGGCCAGCGGCATATTCACCGCCGCGATGATAAAGCACACGGCGTAGACGTTGCCGATCAGACCCAGCTTGGAAAGGGTCCCGTACAGCGGGAACAGAAACAGCTGCACCGGGATGGTCATGGCCAGCAGGAAATAGACATGGATGACCTTCATGCCCCGGAATCGCTTGGTCCCCAGCACATAACCGGCCAGCGAGGAGGCGATCAGCACGATCACGGCAGTCACCGTCACCAGCCGCAGGCTGTTGAGGAACCCTCTGCCGAAATTGCCGGTCTTCCACGCCTTCACGAAGTTCTGCCAATACAGCTCCGTGGGGAACGCCAGCGGGTTGCGGACGATGTCGCCGTGGCTCTTGAACGCATTGATGACCACCAGATACAGCGGCAGCAGCGCGATCACGATCATGATCCCGATCAGGACCCATTGCAGGATCTGGGAACTCTTTTTCTGTTTCATCGTCAATCACGCTCCTCTTTCATGGTCAGCCTCGTATAGATCACGGAGGCGATGAGTCCGAATATGCTCATGGTCACGGAGATGGCGGAGGCCATGCCCAGCCGCCGTTCAGAGAAGGCGCTGGTGTAGGCCAGCGTGGCCAGCACCTCCGTGTAATGGGCCGGGCCGCCCTGCGTCAGCAGATTCACGTAATCGAAGGCCAGGAAGGAGAAGATCACGATCATGATGGACAGCAGGTGTACGGTGGGGCGGATGTTGGGCAGATACACATTGAAAAAGAGCTGGCGGAAATTGGCGCCGTCCAGCCGCGCCGCCTCCAGCTGCTCCTGGGGCGTCTGCCGCAGCGCCGCCAGATAGATGATCATCAGATAGCTCCAGAAATGCCACATATCCACGGCGGCCACGGCTATGATGCCGAACTGCCGGTTCGTCAGGGGATTGGAGAGCTTCAATCCGATGTTCAGCTCATTGAGGAAATGGATAAAGCCCGAGGTGGGACTGTAAATGATATTCTTGAAGATCATGGCTGTGACCACAGGGGCCAGCACATAGGGGATCAGGAAGATCATCTGCAGGATATTCCGGCTGCGCTTGCGCTGCAGCAGAAGCAGCGCCATGCCCATGCCGACCACAACCGGCACCGTCAGGAACAGGGCCATCCAGATGATGTTGTTCTTGATGGCGATCCGGAAATATTCGTTGTGAAAAAGTTTGATGTAGTTTTGCGGCCCCAGAAAATGCTTTTCCGCGGCAAAACCGTTCCAATCGGTAAAAGAGGCGTAGATCGTCTGGATGCCCGGGATCAGCACGACGCTGATGCTGATGAGCAGCGCCGGCAGGAGCAGGATCAGATACGCTTTTTTTCGGACAGTCTTCAGCATGATGTCCTCCTTGAAAGTGGCAGTCGAAATAGGGTGCGGGGCGGCCATACGGCCTGTGGCTGTATGGCCGCCCCGCACTGTCAGAGGTGCAGATCAGAACGTGGGCTGGGGAACGGGGATCACGGAACCCGCGGCCACATCCTCGGCATAGGCGGCATCCATCGCATCCAGGAAGTCGGACACGGACTGGCTGCCCAGCCAGACGGTATCAATGTCGATGCACGTCTCATAGGTCACAGCGGGGAAGCAGCCGGAGGCCATGTAGCCGAAGCTGCCGCTGTTCAGGGCGTCGATGGTGTCGGCGCACGCCTTCATGTACTGCACGGACAGGCCGGTGAAGGCGGAGGTATCCATGCTGGTCAGGCCCTTCAGGGGCAGGCCCCAGTAGCCGGGCCACTCAGCGGACATATCGGACGCGAAATCGGCGGTCATCATGTAATCCATCACCGCGGCGGCGCCGTCGGGGTTCTCACTCTTGGCGTTGATGGAGAAGGTGCAGACGGAGCCGAGCATCACGGCGGGGTTGTCGCTGTTCTTGCTGGGCATGGGCATGAAGCCGATGTCCGCCAGCTGCTCCTCGGAGGTGGCCACGTTCTTCAGCCACTGGAAACCGTTGAGCGGCGCAAAGAAGAAGGGTGTGCCGCCGTCCAGCAGCATCTGGCAGGACTCGTTGGCATCCACGTTCCAGTAGTCCTCACCGCCGAAGTAACCGGCGTTGTACCACTTCACCAGCTCCTCGGTGGCCGCAGTGATCTCGGGGGAGTTCCACTTCTGCTCACCGGTCAGGCACTTGTAGACAGCCTCGGGACCGGCCACGCTGGCAAAGAGCATGCTCACGGGCCAGTCGTTGGTGTAGCGCCAGTCCTTGGCACCGATGATGCCGCCGTGCAGGCCCTTGGCGATGGCCTGATCCATCACCGCGACCAGCTCGTCATAGGTGGTGGGCACGGCCCAGCCGTTGTCCTCCAGAAGCTTGGCGTTGTAGAACACGCCGATGCCGCTGAGGGCGCCGGGCAGGCTGTACAGGCTGCCGTTGGTGGTGCACAGATCATAATAGGCGTCCACCAGACGGTCCTTCCAGCCATACTGCTGGGAGTAGCTGTCCAGATTCAGCAGCAGCCCCTGGGCCGCATACCCTGCCACAAAGGCGGGGCCGGAGCCGTAGATGATGTCCGGGCCGCCGCCGCCGGAGAGGGCCACCGTGATGTCGTTATCCACGGATGCGCGGTACTCCACGGACAGGGTGTACTCGTCCTGGGAAGCATTGAAGCCCTCCACCAGATACTTCTCCATGGCAGTTCTCTGATAGTCGGACGTGCCCCAGAACCACATGGTGATCTCTTTCTTGCCTTCATCAGTGGAAGGCTCGTCCTGCGCAGGCTTTTCGCCGCAGCCGGCCAGCAGGGAACCCAGCATCAGCACGGACAGCAGCATCGCAATGATCTTCTTCATAGAATCCTCCTTAACATTTTTAGTAAACAGCAGCAAACTGTTTACCAAAACATAGCACAGGCAGAAATCAATGTCAACTCTATTTTGTCACAACATGTACTTATGCCTGCATTTTTGTAGGATTATGCAATTTTGACGGCAAATTTTTTCAGGGGTTGACAGGAGAATTTATCTCTGGTATAACTGATTTTGTTAGCGAAACAAATTACAATGAGGGAGGCATGCCGATGGAACGCATCTGTATCGAGCACGCAACGCTGGTCCCGCTGGATCCGCAGCAGCCACCGGTGCTGCGGGACACCTCTCTCGTGATCTGCGGCGGGAGGATAGAATCTGTCGGTGCCGCCGCGCCCCCCTGCGGCAGGGTCCTTGACGGCAGCGGCTGGCTGGTGATGCCCGGGCTGGTCAACGCCCACACCCATACGCCCATGACGCTTCTACGGGGCCTGAAGGACGACTGCACCCTCTCCCAATGGCTGGAGCAGTATATCTGGCCGGCGGAATCCTCCCTGACAAGGGACGACTTCTACTGGGGCGCCATGCTGGGCATTGCGGAGCTGCTGGCCGCCGGCACCACCTGCGTCAGCGACATGTACCGCGCCTCCGGAGCGCTGCTCCGCGCCGCGGCGGACACCGGGATCAAGGCCAACATCTGCGAGAGCATCACCGCAGAGGAGCCTTTCGTACCGGCGCAGCACGCCGGTGTGCAGGAATCCCTGCGCACCATCAGCCAATGGAACGGCTATGACCATGGCCGTATCCGCTGCGACACCAGCATCCAGAGCTGCTGGCAGACGCCGCCCGCGCTGTGGCGCTATATCGGTGATATGGCGGCGGAACACGGCATCGGCATCCATATCCATCTGGCGGAAACGCAAAGTGAACTGGAGACGTGCCGGACACGCTACGGCGATACGCCGGTCCGGCTGCTGGAAAAGGCCGGGGTCTTCCGCAACCGCGTCGCCGCCGTACACGGCATCTGGCTGGACGAAACGGACCAGCATATCCTGAAGGACCACGGAGCCGTGATCGTCCACGATCCCGCCAGCAATTACAAGTGCTGCTGCGGCTTCGCCAACCTCCGCCCCTACCTGGAAAAGGGCATCCCCGTGGCGCTGGGGACGGACGGCGTGTGCTCCAACAACTCGGCAGACCCGTTCGAGACGATGAAAACCACCGCTCTGGTGCAGAAGATGCTGAACAGCGACCCCTGCCTGCTGCCGGCCCGTCAGGTGCTGGAGATGGCCACGCAGGGCGGTCTGGCCTCCCAGGGCCGCGGCGGTGAGGCCGGAATGCTCCGCCCCGGCATGGACGCGGATCTGATCGCACTGGACCGGACCGTTCCCGCGCTGCATCCGGGCCTGTCACCGGAAAGCGATCTGGTCTACGCCGCCAGCGGCGCCATGGTCCGCCTGACCATGGTGCGGGGCCGCATCCTCTATGAGAACGGCCGCTTCCCCACCATAGATATCCGCCGCGTCTACGACGAGGTGGAAAAAATCGTCCGACGCATCACGCCGTGCCGGTAATGATCGCTCCCCCCACGATCTTACCTATACTTTTTCATTCCCCGTTCCCCTTCCTAAGGGAAAAGCCCGCCTCAGCGCGGGCTTTTCTCTTATGTGAAAAAATAGCACTGGCTTCTCAGAGGTTTTTCTGGTATAATGAATAAAAACCAGCGGGTCTCCCGGCTTCGGCAGCGCGGGCGGCAGCCGTTTATTTTGCGTGAAAGGTGGCGTAGGCATGGAGCTTTGCAGTGAGCTGAAGCAGCTGCAAAAACTGACGTTATCCCCACAGATACAGCTGAACCTGCGCTGTCTCCAGCTTTCAGCGCTGCAGCTGGACTCATTTCTGCACGAAGCGGCACTTTCCAATCCCCTGATCGACTATGAGTCAACGCCCTTCCCGCCGGTGACTGCGGAAAAGCCGGAGACGCCTGTCCCCTTCTCCTATCACGAGGAGTACGGCGGCTCCGCCCCGCCGGACGCGGACTGGAACGGCATTGAAAATATCGCCTCCTCCCGAACGCTCTCCGACTACCTGATCTGGCAGCTGACCAATATCAAGTCCTTCGACGAGCGGCTGTATCCCGCCTGCGTATTTCTCATCCACTGTCTCAATTCCGACGGGTATCTTGACTGTCCGCTGGACGAGCTGGCCAGGGAATGCGGCTGTCCGCTTTTCGACCTGGAGCAGGCGCTGTTCGTGATCCAGACGCTGGACCCGCCCGGGATCGGCGCGCGGGACCTGACCGAGTGCCTGCTGCTCCAGCTGGCGCAGACATCCCGCTTCTCCGCCACCACCGTGCATCTCATACGCTACGGGCTCCCTCTGCTGGCGCAAAAGGATTATAAGGGTCTCTCCACGCTGCTGGAGCTGCCGGAAAAAGACGTGAAGGCGGCGGCTGAGGTCGTCCGCTCCCTCAACCCCATCCCCAGCAACGGCTTTGCGACCCAGGCGCCGCAGCCGTATACCGTTCCGGAGGCCATCATTCACCGCGACGGCGGAAAGCTCTCTGTGGAGCTGTACTCCCGCAGGTGGCGCCGCCTCTCCTGCGATCAGGGATACCTGTCCATGATCGGCAGCGCGGCGTACAGCGAGGCGCAGAACTATCTCAAGCAGAAGAAGCGGGAGGCTGAGGAGCTGATCGCCGCCGTGGAGAGCCGGGATCAGCTGATCCATCAGATCATCGAGTATATCGTGCGCATGCAGGGGCCGTACCTGCTCTCCGGGCAGCCGCTGCAGCCCATGACGATGAGCGACCTTGCGCAGGCGCTCCACGTCAATGTCTCCACCGTCAGCCGCGCCATCCGGGAAAAGTACATCCTGCTGGATACAAAGGTCATCCTGCTGCGCAGCCTGTTTTCCACAAAGCTGGAGACATCCAACGGCACGACTGTCTCCGCCGCGTATGCCAAAATGCAGGTCAAGCGGATCATCGACGCCGAGGACAAGACCGCGCCCCTCTCCGATCAGGCCATCTCCGAGGCATTGCAGGGCATGGGCGTGCTGCTGTCGCGGAGGACCGTGGCGTCCTACCGCAGCCAGCTGGGCATCCCCGGCACGCAGAAGCGGAAAGCCCCGAAATAACGACAAAACAGCGGCACGGGCCACCTGTGGCCCGTGCCGCTGTTTTGTTATGCTTTTTCCGGCGCGTCAGGTGACAATGCCCAGCCAGCGCCAGTAGGGAATGGAGATCAGAAACGCGAACAGGGAGCACAGCTCGTAAAAGACGGCGTACTTCAGCGTCTGCCCGTGGGTCAGCGTCCCCTCCGTACAGGCCATGGCCGAGATGAACACCGTGTTCTGGAACGGCAGCAGCCAGCAGGAGCCGGTGGCCAGGATGACCAGACCGATGCCCCATTCGCTCACCCCTGTCACCGCCATCACGGGAGATAGCAGCGCCACCATCATGACCACCACCGCGTTCTGGGAGACCATCACCGCGCGGACTGCCAGCACCAGCACGAATGTGGCGGCGATGGCCTCCACCGGCGTGGACATATTCCTGAAAAGCGGGAGCACCAGCTCCTGGATCCACCGGTCCAGCCCTACCGCGGGCAGGATCGTACCCAGATTGATGACGCCGCCGATGTGCAGCACCAGCGCCCAGGGGACCGCCGTGCTGATCTCCTTCTCCTCCAGCAGCCGCCACACAAAGCAGAGGATGGCCGCAGCCATCGCCGTGACGGCGGCGTCGATATGTACCACGTCCTGCAGCACCCACAGCAGAACGGCGGCGACCAGCAGAAAGAGCGCCTTCTTTTCCTCGCCGCGCATCTGTCCCAGCTTGGCATACTCCTCCCGCGCATACTCGCGGGTGATGCGGACGCTGCCCTTCGGCGGCGACGCCGTCAGGATGATCAGGACATACGAGCCGGCCAGAACCATCAGCAGCCACGGCAGCATGGCCACCAGCCAGGAGAGCCACGAGATGGACGCCTGGCTCTGGGGAGACAGCGCGCCGTACATCGAGTATGTAAAGACGCTGCCGCTCATAAACGCCGGCGTGGAGATGCAGAAGCCGATAAACGCCGCCATAAAGAGGCCGCAGCGTTCCCGGCTCCTCGCGGGGTACAGCATGGCGTCCGCTGTTTTCTGCGCCAGCGTCGCGCCCAGCACCGCCTTAGCCGCCGCGCTGGGGATCAGGGGCGCGCACAGTGTGCCCACCACCAGCAGCGCCAGCGTCTGCCCCGCGAAATTCGGTGAGAATACGCGGATCATGCCCAGGGTGATCCGGTGGAAAAGTCCCGTTTTTGTGACGGCGGCCGCCAGGCAGAACGCGCCGATGACGAGCCATACCGTCGTGCTGGTGTAGGATGAGAACGCCTTCGGAAACGGCACCTGTCCCAGCACCACCCAAAGCAGCAGCATGGTGATCGTCGTCACCCAATGTGGGAAAACACCGCCGATCCACCACACGATGGCCAGCAGGATCGCGCCCAGAACGCGCATAGCGGTAAGGCCGTCGGAGCCCGCCTCCGCCGCGCACCGTTCCATCGCCTCCGGGACAGGCAGGAAATAGAACACACCGCAGATCAGTATCCCCAGCAGGATCGGGATGATCTTGTTGTTTTGACCTTTTGCTTTCAGCATACACAGTTCCCCCTGTGTCATTCATCGTCTGTTCTCCGCCCCTGTTTTCTGGTGAAAAACCCCGCCTTATGGAAACAAGGCGGGGTCCTTCGCATTGTGAGAGGAGAAAATGAAAAAGTTGAGAGTGAGGTTAGAAAAGAAAAGATGTTATCGGATCGCGGGGCGCCCGCGGAGAAAGGAGGAACCGCCGGCGCCCCGCCAGTGGCATGCTGTTGGTCACGCGTTGGTCCCGGTGGGATATGCTTCATGGAAACGGTTTTCGTAGGCCTCCATGAGCTCCTGGCGGAAATCGGGATGCGCGATGGCAATGAGGGCCTGCGCCCGCTGGCGCAGGGTCTTGCCGGTTAGGTGCGCCACACCGTACTCCGTGACCACATAGTCCACGTCGTTGCGGGAGGTGGTGACGGCGCTGCCCTCGTCCAGCACCGGAACGATCTTGGATGCCTTCCCCTTGACGGTGGAGGGCATGGCCATGATGGAGCGGCCGTTTTTGCTCATAGCCGCGCCGCGGACGAAGTCCACCTGCCCGCCTACGCCGGAGATCTGGCGCAGGCCCACGCTCTCGGAGGACACCTGTCCCATGAGATCCACCTGCACGCAGGAATTGATGCACACCATGTTGTCGTTCTGTGCAATGACCACCGGGTCGTTGACATACTCCACCGGGTACACCTCCACCTGCGGATTGTTGTTGACAAAGTCATACAGCCGCTGGGTGCCCATGAGGAAATTGGCGACGCTGACACCGCGGTGCAGCGTTTTTCTGCTGTTGTTGATGACGCCGCGCTCCATCAGCTCCACCACGCCGTCGGAGAACATCTCAGAGTGGATGCCCAGATCGCGCTTGTGGTACAGGGAGGACAGCACCGCGTCGGGAATGGCGCCGATGCCCAGCTGCAGGGTGTCGCCGTCGTTGATGAGGGAAGCGCAGTTCCTGCCGATGGCCTCCTCCACAGGGCCGATCACCGGCGGCGTCAGCTCTAGTATGGGCGCATCGTGCTCGACAAAGACATCGATCTCCTCCACGGAGATGCTGCCGCCGCCGCAGGTGCGGGGCATACGGCTGTTGACCTGGGCGATGACGGTCTTGGCGTTTTTCACCGCCGCCAGCGTGTAGTCCACAGAGATGCCCAGCGAGCACATGCCGTTCTCGTCCGGCGGTGTGACCTGTATCAGCGCCACGTCTACCGGCAGCGTGGTCTCAAAAAGCTGCGGCGCCCGATAGAAAAAGGTAGGCGTAAAGTCGGCCAGACCGCTTTCCACCGCCTTGCGGGCCGGCGGGCTGACAAACAGCGCGTTGTGGCGGAAGTTCTCCGCATATTCCGGCTGGCAGTAGGCGCACGCGCCCAGCACCAGCATGTGGTCGATCTCCACGCCGCGGTAAGCCGCGGCATTGCGCACCATGGCGTCGGTGAGCCATGTCGGCTCGCCGGCGGCGTGGCCCAGTACCACGCGGTCGCCGGACTTGATATGGGTAACGGCCTCCTCCGCCGTGGTCAGGCGGGACCGGTAATGCTCTTTCCAGCTCATATGTTCGTCTCCTTCTGTCGTCTCTATGCTTCGCAGCCATTGCCCCGCCGCTGTCAGGTCCTCGCCGCTTCGCAGCACATACGCAGGGGCCCCCTGCGGCAGGCGGCTCCGGGCGCAGCCGGCGGTGCAGCCGCACACGGCCAGGCAGCCATCCGGCGTTCCCTCGTCCGGCAGCGTGAATGTCAGCCGCGGGAAACGCTCCCGCAGCTCTCTCACCGCGCGCACCCGGTCATAGCGGGGGTTGCAGCCGCCGCAGTAGTATACCGCGATCCGCTTACACATGGTGCAGCAGCCTTCTGGCCTGCGCCAGCAGTTCGTCGCTGACCTGCTGCTCCAGCACCACCTCACGCAGCTCCGGCACCTCCGCCAGCAGCGTGCTGCGGATGACCTCCTCCGTGGTGAGATACGCACTGGGACAGCCGGCGCACTGGCCGGTGAGCCGGAACACATACCGGTCGCCCTCCAGGCGCACCGTCTCCATGCCGCCGCCGTGGAGCAGCAGCTGGGGACGCAGCTTTTCATCTATGACTGACTCGATCTTTGCCTGCAAATTTTCCATCGTTCTGTGTTCTGCGCCGGGCCGGACGGAACCGTCCGGCCCGGGCGCGGTACGTTGTGTTTACTCGCTGATGTGCGCGATCTTCTTGGCCAGCTCCTTCTTGTGCGCCAGATTGCCCTGACGGGAGATCATGATGCGCTGGGCCTGGGGAGAGCCGGCGCCGTGCATGGACTCGGTGCGGTAGCCCACCGCCGCGGTGCCCAGGCACAGGTTCTCGATGAGCCGCAGGATGCGCAGGCGGTTCTCCGTGGACACGGTGCCCACGCCCTTGAAATACTTGTCCACATACGGCCCGATCTTCGGGTCGCGCAGATCCGCCTCGGAGGGTGCGGTGACCACCAGGCCGCCCGCGATATCCTCTGCCAGGCGGGTGATCTCATAGGGGAAGCGGGTCACGTTCTGCTTGCACACATTGGCCAGCAGCAGGTCGATCATGTAGTTGCCGCTCTTGGTGGGATGGCCCTCGGAGGAGCAGGCGATGCCGCAGCAGTACAGCGTCTCGTTGAGATGGGTCATCTCGATGAGCTTGTCCTTGATGTGGCTGGCCTTGGCAGCGCCGTTGTAGTCGGCGGCCACGGCGGCCGCGCCGATCAGCACGTCGCCCACGCCCACCTTACAGCCGCCGTAGCTCTGGCGGTGATAACCGGCGAAGCGCTCCACCAGCATGCCGGCGAACTCCGTCTCGCCGTTGAGGAAGATGCGGTCATTGGGAACGAACACGTCGTCGAACACCGTCAGGGCCTCCACACCGCCGAACTCGGCGTTGCCCACGTCCATCTCGGTGTTTTCCAGCTTGCGGGTATCGCAGCTCTGACGGCCCACGATCAGGAACAGGCCGGGAGCGTCCAGCGGGACGGCGAAGGAAACGGCATAGTCCTTGTCCTCGGGGCTCATGGCGATGGTGGGCATCACGATGACCTCGTGAGAGTTCAGGATGCCGGTCTGGTGCGCCTTGGCGCCGCGGACCACGATGCCGTCGGGACGGCGCTCCACCACCCGCAGGAACAGGTCGGGGTCATCCTGCGCGTGAGGGGCCTTGCTGCGGTCGCCCTTGGGGTCGGTCATGGCGCCGTCGATGGTCAGGTCCTTCTCCTGACAGTAGGTCATGAACTTCTTGAAATTCTCATGGTAGTGGGTGCCGTACTTCTCGTCGACCTCATAGGTGGTGGAGAACACGGCGTTGAAGGCGTCCATACCCACGCAGCGCTGGAAGCAGGCGGCGGTCATCTGGCCGCACAGGCGCTGCATCTTCACCTTGTTGCGCAGGTCGTCGGTGGACTGATGGATATGTGTAAAACGGTTGACCCGCTCTCCGGTATAGGGGGAGATCACGGTCATCAGATCCTGATACTCCGGCATCTGCGCCAGATCATAGGTCATGCGGACAGAGTTCAGGGACGGACGCAGGATGGGGTCCTCGGTGGGATCCTCGATCTTCTTGCCGAACATGTAGACCTGCATATTGATCTTCTTGATGGATTCGATATACTGCTCGCCTGTCATAAGTGCCATGATGATTTCCTCCTTTTATAATCAATAGAGATCCTGATAGATCTTCAGGACCAGTTCCTCGGTCATGGGGATAAAGCTGTTGCGCAGCAGGCGCTGCTGGTTGTCGATGACGGACTTGGCCCACTCCGGCAGTTCTTCCTGCTTCGTGCCGTACTCCCGCAGTGCCTTCTTGGGCAGCACCTTGTTCAGCAGCTCCTCCAGCTTCTCATAGACCACATCCGTGCCGCAGCCCAGCAGGTCCGCCAGATAGCTGTTCATCACGGCGATCTCGCCGTCCGCCTTGTGGCGCATGTACTCCTTCATCACGCCGGTGAAGATGGCGTAGTTGCTCTCGCCGTGGGCCACATGGTACTGGCCGCCCAGCGGATAGGCCATGGCGTGCACCGTGCCGCAGCCGGCGGTGCCGAAGGCCAGGCCGGCGAAGTTGGAGGCGGTGAGGAACCCGTCCATCAGCGCCTTGCGGCTGTCCGCGCCGTTGGCAGCGATGTGCTGATAGCCGCGTATGATCATCTCGATGGCCTTATAGCTGAACATTTTCGTATAGTCCGTGGCCTTGGGGGACAGAGCGGACTCCACCGCATGGACCAGCGCGTCGATGGAGCTGGTGGCAAACACTTTCAGGGGCAGGCCCTCCAGCAGCTCGGGGATCAGCACGGCGTAGTCGGCGTACATGGTGGGCGCCACCATGCCCATCTTGGTGCCCATGCGGGTGCGGTTCA
>URST01000017.1 GCA_900550585.1 uncultured Eubacteriales bacterium | reverse complement strand
CCAGCTACACGGATAAGAACGTCACAGCGGGCGGCACCTACAAATACACGGTGCGAGGTGTTGCGGCAGACGGCAAAACCGTCAGCAAGGGCTTTGACGGTACCGGCAAGAGCGCTACGATGCCCGCGGCCCCGGCCAAGGTGACGCTGGTCAGCGCTGAAGCGGACTCCGCCGGTATTCTGGTGAAGTGGAAGGCCGCAACCGGCGCAGCAACGTACAACATCTACCGCAAGGGCCCCGGCGACACCCACTGGAAGACGGTGGTCTACAAGTACAACGGCACCGAGTGGAAGGATACCGCCGTCACCAACGGTGTGACCTACACCTACACGGTGCGGGGCGTGGCGGCGGACGGCAAGACCATCAGCGCAAGCTGGGATAACGCCGGCAAGAGCGACGCTGTGACCAAGGCGCCCACCACGCCTGCCAACGTGACAATGGGCAAGGTCACCGCCGTCAAGGGCAGCATCACGGTGACGTGGAGCTACGCGGCGGATGCCAAGACGTATAACATCTACCGCAAGGGCCCCGGCGACACCAGTTGGCAGCCTGTGGCCTACAAGCAGAGCGGCACCAGCTATACGGACAAGAATGTCACGGCCGGCAGCACCTACTCCTACACGGTGCGCGGTGTTTCCGCCGATGGCAAGACCCTCAGCAGAAGCTGGGATGCCGGCAGATCTGCTGTTGCCAAGTAAGCGAACAAGCACGCATAGCCGCTGCCTCCCCCTGCCTAACGACAGGGGGAGGCAGCGCACCCCATTTTTTCCCGGGCGCCGTTCTGTGCGCTTCCCGCTGTGAAAGCGCAGAGAACGGCTTCCGCTGATCCACAGGAGGTATTTCCCATGAAAAAACGTCTCATATCCTGGCTGCTGGCACTGGCGGCGGCACTGACCTGTCTGACGCCGGCCTCCGCCGCACCGGCGGACGGTACGTTCTACCTGACCGCCTCCACCGCCGACCGGACGCTGATCGAGCCGGTGCCCGTGTCCTACACGGCGGGCCAGACCGTGCTGGAGGCGCTGCAGAGCAGCGATTACACCTTTGAGCTGTCCGGCGGCTTCATCACCGCCATCTGCGGCCAGAGCGGCAACTACACCGTTTACTATGACGGCGGGGCGTACTCCCTGGACGCCCCGGCCTCCGAGGTAAAGACCGCCATCGTCTTTTCCGAGTACACCGGCAGCTATGACGCCTCTCAGACCCGGCTGGCGGCGCTGATGGGCCGCTGCCGCGCCATGACGAACCATGTCCAGAACTACAAGCCCGCCGCTGATGCCTATGCCGCCGGTCTTGCCGCCCTGCGCGGCGATGGCTGGGCCGCCGCGTATACGGCGCTGGACGCGGCCATCACGGACTATGAGACCATTCTCAGCGGCCCCCGATACACCGTCACCGCCGCCGCCACCCGGAGCGGGAAGGCGGTGCCCGGCGCCCTGCTGACCATGACGGACAGCTATGGCAACGTGACATCCGCCGTGGGCGCCGTACAGGTGGTGGCGGGCGACTACACCTTCTCCGTCTCCGACGGCAGCGACCGCACGGAAGGGACCCTCACTGTTGCCGGCGACACCGCCCTGCCTGTCGTCCTGCCGGCAGGGGAGTGGTTCGGCGACATCCGTATCCTGTACGGCACCACGGAACTGCCCTGCACTCAGGATGCCGCCTCCCGCACACTGACGTGCCGGGTGCCGGATATGGTGGGTGCCACCGGCCTCAGCCTGTACGCCGCCACCGGGACGGATACGCCGTCCAACGCCCGCCTGCGCACGATCTATGTAGGCGTGGACGGCGTGGACCGCTCCGATACCAGCCGCAGCTGGAACAGCACCTCCACGTCGCTGGCTCAGCTGCTGGACACCGGTATGACGGGCCGTACCTTCCCGCTGGAGGCGCAGTACGACGCGGACGGCTGCACACGGATCCAGACCTATACCGTTACGCTGGAGCGCACGCCCACCCTCAGCGGCCTGACCGTCACGGCGGACGGCATCGCCCAGCCGCTGGACTTCGACCCGAATACGCCGGACTATACGCTGTCCGTCATTTCCGATACCGTCACCGTGGCGGCACAGCCCTACGGTGAGGACTACGCCGTCACCGGCACCGGTCAGGTGTCCCTGACGGCATCCCGGCAGGACCATACCGTGACCGTCGCGTCCGCCGGGCGCACCACCGCCTACACCCTGCACCTGCAGAAGGCCGACGCCGCTTCCGTCACCATCACCGCGCCCGACGCGGATACCGGGGTGCAGGTGACCAACGCCGCCGGCCAGCTGGTCGCCCCGCAGAACGGCGCATACCGTCTGGTGCCCGGCGCGTCCTATACCTGCACCGCCGTGCGCGGCGACTACCGCGCCATCCTGCCCTTTACCGCCGCGGACGGCCTGACGCTGTCGGCGCCTGCACCGGAGACGGCGGACGCCCTGACGGCGCTGGCACTGTATAACGGCATGTCCGCCGCCGCCCGCCAGCCGTATGAGAGCGCCGAGGGCTTCGCGTCCGACCGGCGCACCCTGACCTATACCGTCCCGGACGACCAACAGTACCTGTTCGCCCAGGCCACGGCCATCTCCGGCTACACGGTGCAGGCGTGCTACGCCCGCCAGACCGCTACGGAGACCGACGGACGGCCCCACACCGTTACTGTGGCGCGTCCGGTGGGTACCGGCGCGGCCCAGACGCTGTCCTACTGCGTGACGACGGGGGACCGCAGCCAGACCGTGACCCTGCGGCTGTACAGGACCGTCTCCGGCGTCACCTATGAACAGCGCTATACCCTGCGCATCCTCCGCCTGGCCCAGCTCAAGACGCTGGCCCTTGCCGCCGACGGGGAGGAGCTGCGCCTGTGCGATGCTTCCGGTGCGGCCTGCACCTTCCGCAGCGGCGTGACGGCCTACACCGTCACCGTGCCCCGGAGCGCCGCGTCTCTGGCCATCACCGGCACCTTCCCGGGCATCGGCTATACGGCGGAGGTCAACGGCGTCCGCCGTGACGCGCTGACCGGAGCGGAGACGCCGCTGGATCCCGCAAAGGATGCCGAAACGGTGACCATCCGCGTTATCGGCAGCAGCGATGCCGCCGTCTCCACCGTCTACACCGTCACCGTCCGCAAGCAGGAGCCGGTGAACGTCACCCTGTCCCTGACGCCCGCCGATGCCGCGGTGTACCTGACGGACACCCGCACAGGACGCCGTATGGCCCCGGTCTCCGGCAGCACCTGGCAGCTGATGCCCGGCGTGACATACCACTATACGGCCACGCGGTACGGCTATGTGGGCGTCTCGGCGGACTACACCGCTCCGGAGACGGACACTGCCGTGCCGGTGACACTGACGCCCGCCGCTGCCAGCGGCCTGCAGGAGCTGGACGCCGCATGGCCCGGTTTCCGGCTGGACGGGAACAACAACGGCGTGGTGGATGCGCCCGTACCGGTAAAGGACAGCGAGGCCATGCTGAGCTGGGCCACCCAGCTGGGCGAGGGCTACTCCGCCGACGCCTGCGGCTGCCCCATTCTGGTGGACGGCTGCCTGTATACCTACGCCAGATCCACACTGTACAAGGTGGACGCCGTCTCCGGTCAGATCCTGGCCACCGGCGCCATGGACCACAAGTCCAGCTTCGCCATCAACACGCCCACCTATGCCGAGGGCATGATCTTCGTGGGCCTGTCTGACGGCACAGTGCAGGCATTTGACGCCGTGACCCTCAACTCCCTGTGGATCTACCGCGACCCCCTGAAGGGCCAGCCCAACTGCCCCATCGTCTACCGTGACGGCTATATCTACACCGGCTTCTGGAACGGCGAGACGCTGGACGCCAACTATGTCTGCCTCAGCGTCACCGATGAGGACCCTGTCCGCTCCGACGAGGCCAAGCTGGCTTCCTGGACATACACCGCCCGGGGCGGCTTCTACTGGGCCGGCGCCTACGTCAGCGACGATGCCGTGGTGGTGCCCACGGATGACGGCGACAACGGCTACACCACCGGCTATGCCCGTCTGCTGTCGCTGGACCCCAAAACGGGCTTCCTGCTGGACAGCGTGGACATGCTCTATCCCGGCGACCTGCGCAGCGCCGTGACGTATGAGGACGGCACCTGCTATTTCACCTCCAAGGGCGGCTATCTCTACGCCGTCGACCTGCTGCCCGGCGGCACGTTCCGCGCCGGCAGCCTGCGTGCGCTGCCGCTGTATAATTATGCCAGCGATGCCGCCAACCCCGCCATGAGCACCTCCACGCCCACCGTGTACAACGGCCGGGCCTATGTGGGCGTGTCCGGTGTGGGGCAGTTCACGGCCTACTCCGGCCACAACATCACCGTCATCGACCTCGCCGCGTGGCGCATCGCCTATACCGTCCGCACCCAGGGCTATCCCCAGACCAGCGCGCTGCTGACCACCGCCTACGAGGAGGAGACGGGATACGTCTGCATCTACTTCTTCGATAACTACACCCCCGGCAAGCTGCGGATGCTGCTTGACAAGCCCGGCCAGACCGCCCCGGTGACCACTGCCGTGGAGACGGTGGCAGCCGGCGGCAAGATCGTCTCCTACGACACGGCGCCGGTCCTGTTCACACCCAGCGGCGCCCAGCAGCAGTACGCCATCTGCAGCCCCATCACCGACGAGAGCGGCACCATCTACTTCAAGAACGACTCCGCCTATCTCATGGCGCTGACCAGCACCGTGACGAAGCTGGAGGTCACTGCCGCGCCCGACAGGACGGCCTACCGGGAGGGGGAGAGCTTCGACCCCGCCGGCATGCAGATCACGGCGCACTACGCCAACGGCTATACCCGTGACGTGACGAAGTACGTCACCTGGAAGACCACGGGCCTGACGGCGGAGGATACCCGTTTCCGTCTGGAGTTCCCCTATGCCATGTACCAGAACGCCGACGGCAAGACGGGCGTCTCCTGCGTGAAGCCCTCCGTTACGCTGTCGCTGACCATCGGCAGCACCGATGCCGGCGATGTCAACGGCGACGGCGCGGTGGACGATGTGGACGCCGCCCTGGTCTACGGCTATGTCAACGACAGGCTGACCCTCACACAGGAGCAGCTGTCCCGCGCGGATATGGACGGCTCCGGTCAGGTGGACGCGGCGGACGCGGCGCAGATCTACGCCGCCTATCTGGCCGGCACCGGCCGATGACCCCTTATAAACAGGAGAGAAACGTATGAGAAAGAGGATCACAGCCCTGCTGCTGGCCTGCACTCTGGCGCTGGGCCTGCTGTCGGCGCCCATACTGGCCGCCCCCGCCGGGGAGACGGTGCAGACGATCTCCACGGCGGCGGAATTTGCCGCCATGGACCCCGCCGGCTGCTACCGTCTGGCGGAGGATGTGACCGTCACCGCGCCGTTTCCTGCCGTTTTCACCGGCAGCTTTGACGGCGGCGGCCACACCGTCACCCTGTCGCTGACGGCACAGGAGGACACGGTGTCGCTGGCTCTCTTTCCCGAGACGGACGGCGCGTCCATCCGGGCGCTGACCCTCACCGGCACCGTATCCGCCGGGGAGGACAGCGGCCTGGCCTACGCCGCCGCTCTGGTGGGCGCCGCCTCCGGCGACACGGCTATCACCGCCTGCAAAACCGAGGCGCGGCTGGATATCGCCGTCCCCGGCGCCTATGTGGGCGGACTGACCGCCGTCCAGCTGGACGGCACCCTGACACTGACGGGCTGCGCCGCCGCCGGTGAGGTCTCTGCGCCCCAGGCCGCCTTCACCGGCGGCCTTGTGGGCCGGCAGGAGCCGTACAGCTCCCTGACCCTGCGGAACTGCTATCAGGCGACGGATGTCACCGGCAGTATGGAGGCCGGCCTCTGTGCCGGCGGCCTTATCGGCTCCGTGGGCGGCGACGCCGTGCTGCGGAGCTGCTGGAGCGCCGCCTCGCCGGAGGATCACGCCGCCTCCCTCACCGCCTGGGGCACGCAGTACCGGGTCACCGGCGGCCTGTCCGGCGCGCTGTGCGGCGCGGTGGATGACGGCGCGTCCCTCACCGGAGGGCACTGCTTCTGCATCGCTGTCCCTGTGGGCGGCGGCACGGATGTCCGGCTCCCGGCTCCCGGCCTGTTCCCGGAGTACGGCTCTGACCGCCGTGAGGCGCTGCTGACCGCCCTCAATACCGATGGCGATGTGCCGGAGGACTGCGTGTTCCTGCTGCCCCCGGACACCGGATGGCCCCTGCTCCGCTGGGAGCAGCCCCAGACGGAGGAGGAGCAGCTGGCCGCCGCCCGGCAGGCCGCGGCAGCGGAGGTGGAGAGCGCCTTTGCCGCCGCCACTGACCGCGTGCAGCAGCTCCTCACCGGCGTAACGGACCGCACCGGCCTCTGGTACGAGCTGTACGATGCGGCGCGGCAGACGGCCTCGGATGCCGCCGCCCGGCTGGCGCAGCTGCGCGCCGAAGCGCTGGCGGCGCTGACCGGCAGCGCCGACCTCAACGAAATACAGCGCCTTGCGGCGGAGAGCCGCACGGCCATGGAGCAGACCGCCGCCGGCGTGGAAAACGCCATCGGCGGCAATGGCGTTTCTGCGGACAAGCGCTGGGACGGCGTAACGCTGACCCGCCCCTCCGGTGCCGGCACCGCCGCCGATCCGTTCCGCATCACCTGCGGCGCGGAGCTGGCATGGCTTGCCGCCCGTGTCAACGAGGGCAGCACCGCCCTGTGCGCCCGCGTCACCGAGCCGCTGGACCTGGGCGATAGGCCCTGGACGCCCATCGGCACCGACGGCGGCGTGGACACCAACGGCGGCTACTGCGGCACCTTTGACGGCGGCGGCTTCGTCATCCACGGCCTGTCCGTCGCCGACGCCCCCGGAGAGCGCAGCTATACCGGCCTGTTCGGCACCGTGTCGGACAGCGGCGTGGTCCGCCATATCCGCCTGGCGGGGAACATCACCTGTGACCAGCCTGACAGCGGCGGCAACCGCATCCTCAACTGCGCCGCCGGCGGCATCGCGGGCCGCAGCAGCGGCACGATCTGGCAATGCGAAACGTCGGTGTATATCACCACCGCCGCCGGTGCCCGTCCCGCCGTTCATACCGGCGGCATCGCGGGCCAGCTCAGCGGCAGCGGCATCATCGACGGCTGCGTCAGCTTCGGCACCCTCACCAGTGACCTGTCCAGCGCCGGCGGCATCGCCGGCACCGTGCGCGGCAGCGCCGTGGTGCGCTACTGCCGCAGCGAGGGCACCGTCACCGGCCTGCGCAGCGTGGGCGGCATCGCCGGATTCCTCACCGGCGGTGCCCAGATCCGGGAGTGCGAGAGCCGCGCCGCCGTCACCGGCACCATCGCCGTGGGCGGCATCGCGGGCCGTCTGGATAAGGACAGCCACTTCTCCGATGAGCTGGATGTCACCGTGACCCACGCGGCCAACTACGGCCCCGTCAGCGGCAGCAGCGGCAACGCCTGCGGCACCGGCGGCATCGCCGGCTGGATCGGTGCCGTGGAAAACGGCGCCTACACCGGCGCCGCCGATCTCTCCTATGTGTACAACAGCGGCACCGTCACCGCCGGCGGCAGCACCGAAGGCACCGCCTGCGGCGGCCTTATCGGCAACTGGAAGACGGGCCGCGTCACCCACGGGCAGAACGCCTCCGCCAACCGCCTCTGGGGCATGGCCGAGACGCTGGGCACCACCGCCGAGGACGCGGCCCAGGTGTCCGCCCTTACACCGGATGTGGCGCCGGACGGCAGCCGCTGGGACAAGACCACGGCCTCCCGCACCCTGCTGGCCCAGCGCATCACCTCCACCGACGCCCGCCGCGCCGTCTACGGCGATGCGCAGAGCGCCGTCTACAACGGCATCCTGCTGACGTACCTGCGCCGGGTGGAGCAGTCCGTCTCCGCCGCGGAGACGGAGACGCTTCTCGCCGACTGCGATGCGCAGCTCCGGACGGTGCTCACCGGCGCCGCTGCCGCCGGGGCCCAGCTGCTGGCGGATATGCGCGCCTATGCCGATGCCCGGCTCTACGGCCCGGAGGACGCCGCCGAGATCCAGCGCCTGCTGGAGCAGGCGGCGCAGGACGTGTCCGCCGCCGTGACCCTGCGGGACGTGACGCTGCTGCGCCAGACCTATCTGGGCACCGATAAGCTGGACGGCCTGCTCCAGCGCGTGCCCACCTATCCCGCCCGCATGGGACAGGCGCTGTACAGCGCCTTCATCTACCAGAAAAACTACGCGCTGGAGGACATGGCCGCGCTGCTGTGCGCCTATGAGGACTGGTGCCTGCAAATGGAGCGCGCCGCCGCGGTACAGGCGGTGGACGCCCTGTATGCCGATGCCCGTCAGGCCCTGTCCCAGCTGGTCTTTACATTCCGCCAGACCGATACCCCGCCGGATATGGACAAGGCCGCCGCGCTGGCGCTGGAGCTGGCCCGCACCCGGGCGCAGCAGCGCCTGACAGAGCTGGCGGACAGCCGCATCGCTGCGCTTGCCGAACTGGCCGGCGACCTGACGCGGTATCCCGCCGCCCGCCGCCAGCAGCTGACAGCGGCGCTGGCATATTCCGCCGCCGCCATCCGCGCCGCGGCGGACAGGGACTTTTCCGCCCTGACCGATCACGCCGCCGTGGCTGAAACGCTGGAGACGGCCACTGCCGATGTGGAGATGGCCTACGAGGCCGCCTGCACCCGCATCCAGCGTCTGCTGGACAGCACCGGCGACTGGGACGGCACCTCCGTGCGGCAGCCCGGCGGCAGCGGCACCGCCGCCGACCCCTACCGCATCGGCACCGCGCAGGAGCTGGCCTGGCTGGCCCGGACGGTGAACAGCGGGGCAGGGGAGACGCTCTGCGCCGTGGTGACGGCGGACATCGACCTGGGCTTCCAGCCCTGGCCCGTCATCGGCGTCTCCGCGCCCTTTACCGGCACGCTGGACGGGCAGGGGCACACCGTCTCCGGCCTGTACATCAGCGAGCTGTCGGGCCGCACGACTCTGGGCCTGTTCGGCGCGGCGGAGAACGCCGCGATCCGTGACCTCACCGTTTCCGGCACCATCGACCTCGCCGCCGTGGATATGACCGGCGGGGCGGACGCCCTCAGCGTCGGCGGCCTTGTGGGCCGCGGCAGCGGCATCACGCTGGAGCGCTGCGTCTCGCAGGTGGACATCACCGTCTCCCTGACCAACGCGGCGGACAACCAGTCCGCCGGGCTGGGCGGCCTTGCGGGCCGTCTCGCCGAAGGCACGCACCACCTGACGGACTGCCGGAACGAGGGCCGTCTCACCGTCACATCCGCCCCCGGCAGCCGCTATCTGGGCGGCAGCGGGCAGGGCGGTCTGGGCGGCATCGTGGGCAGCATCACCGCCGATGCCGTGCTGACGCGCTGCGTCAACGCGGGCACCGTCACCGCCGGCCGCGCCGCCGGTGTGGGCGGCATCGCCGGCCGTCTGGACGGCGGCGCCGTCACCGTGACCCAGTGCGCCAACCAGGGGCCGGTGTCCAACGACACCGCCGCCTCGCTGCTCCGCCGGGGCGGCACCGGCGGCATCGCCGGGCTGGCCGTCTCCGGCGCCGTTACCATCGACCGCTGCTACAACACCGGCACCATCGCCGGCCGCGCCATCGTGGGCGGCATCCTGGGCGGCGAGAGCGGCGACTATGCCGCCAGCATCCCCTCCTACACCGGCAACAGCGCCCTTGTGGTGCAGTACTGCTATAACGCGGGCCGTCTGGATACCGCCGCGTCCATGGAGCGCATCGGCTCTCTGGCGGGCTACCCGCTGGACGGCTGCTACCGGGACGGCCTGACGGTGCTGACCGGCACCGCCCGGTCCCGTCTGGGCTGGCGCAGCAACCAGGGCGACAGCGTCACGGAGCGTGAGACACTGGCACCGGACGTGTTCCCCGGTCTTGTGCGCAGCATCGGCGGCCTCAACGGCGGTTTTCCGCTGTTTGACTGGCAGCTGCTGGAGTCCCGCAGCCGCGAAGCGGCCATTGCGTATCTGGAGGACTATTACGCCCGCTGCGCCGCGCCCTATGTCTCCGCCGCCCAGCGGCAGGAGCTGACGGCGCTGCTGACCGATACCGCCGCCGCCATCCGCGGCGCAGCGTCGGCGGACGCCATCCTGACCGCCTTCGACGCGGCCATGGCCCGCCTGACCTCGCCGGAGCTGCTGGCGCAGGCCGTTGCCGCCGCAAAGGAGCAGCTGACGCAGCTGTATCAGAACGCCTGCAAGGCGTATCCCCATATCACCGACGAGCTTCGCGCTCTGTACGAAAAGCAGCGCGCGGCGCTGGACGCCTGCACCGCCGCCATCGAAACGGACACGGTGCTGGACGGCTTTGCCGCCGGCGTGGTGGACACGCTGCTGCTGAAGCTGGACGGCATCGCCATGAAGGAGCTGGCGGCACGGCTCCCGGAGGCGGAGACCGCTGCCGCGGCGCTGACCGATGCGCAGCGGGGCATGCTGCTGTACTACGGGCGGCTCCCGGAGCGGAAAGCCATGCTGACGCTGTACCAGCAGAACCTGGAAAAGCTTGACCAGTGGAGCAAGGCGGACAGAAAGTCCTACACCGACCTGAAGGCGGCGCTCACCGAGCTGGCCGCCGCGGCCCGTCAGGCGCTGGATGACGCCGTGGACGCCGTGGGCATGACCGCCGCGCTGGACGCCTACTGCGCCGGCGTGGTGGAGCGGCTCATCACCGCCATCGGTCCCGTTCCGGAGCTGCTGACGCTGGAGCAGGCGGCCCTGTACCAGAAGAACATCCTCCGGGCGCAGGCGGCCTATGACCGCCTGACCGATGTGCAGAAAGAGCTGGTGCCCAATCTGGAGGAGCTGGAGGCGGCACAGGAGCGCTACGTTCAGTTCCAGCTGGATCTTGCCGCCGCCCGCCGGGTGGAGAGCCTTATTGCCGCCATCGGCACCGTGACGGCGGACAGCCTTGCCGCCATCCAGCGGGCACAGACGGCCTATGATGCCCTGACCCCCGCCCAGAGGATCCTGGTGTCGCCCGCCATGCTGACACTGCTGCAGACAGCCTGGACCCGCTGGCAGGAGCTGGCCTCCCAGCCGGCGGAGACGCCTCCCGCACCGGAGGTGCCGGCGGCTGTGCCGTCCCCGGCGCCGGAGCCTGCGCCGCGCCCCTTTGACTGGAGCCTTGTGTGGATGTCGCTGGGTGTGGCGGGCTGCCTCTGCGTCATCCTCTTTACCGGCACATGGTTTGCCGGTGCCCGCCGCGCCGCCCGCCGGCGGACGGACAACAGTAAGGAGTGGTACTCGTGAAAAAATGGATACCGCATATGCTGCGCAGTATCGCGGCGCTGGCGCTGGTGCTGACCGCCGTATGGCTGGCCGCGGGGCTGGAGCCTGCCGCCCCGCCCCAGCCGGAGGTACAGCCCGCCTCCCGCACCCTCATCACGGAGGGCGAGCTGCTGTACGACGGCGCGGCGCTCACCGCCTCGGATATCTCCTTCACCGGCGACACCTCCGCCTCTCAGCCCGCCGATCCTCCGCCGGAGGACACGGCCCCGGAGGACACACCGGCGGCGGAGACCCCGGCCGATATCACCGCCGGGCTGGAGGACTTTCAGGACATTACGGATAAGGGCGGCGGCTCCGGCGGACAGCTGCCCAGCCGCGACACCGGCGGACAGGCCGACAGCGGCACCGGACAGCCGGAGGCGGGGGACGCCTGGTTCACCACCTCCATCGTGGACGGCGACCGGGTAACGGACGCCGCCTACCCCTTCACCATCCGCCACCTGAAGCCGGACGCCCAGGTGCTGGGCCTGTCCGTGACCGTCAACGGCGCCGTCACGGACTACGCCGCCAACACCTCCGCCGGTACGCTGACGCTCACCGGCGGCGCCAATACCGTCACCGTCACCGCGCAGTACCAGACCTCTGACCGCACCGTCACCGCCGCGTGCACCTACACCCTGTACTATCTGGACGGCCAGTGGGTGCTCATCGTTCAGCGGGCGGCGGACGGCGCGTCCCTCACCGGCCTTACCGTCACTGAGCGGACGCTGACGTTCCGCGCCGTGGCCGTGCAGGCCGACATCCAGCAGCCGGTGCAGACCGTCCGCGTCAACGGCAGCACCGTCACCGGCAGCGGCGACCTCTACACCGCGCAGCTCCGCGCCGGTGCCAACGAGATCACCGTGGAGGCCGGGGGCCGCATCGGCCTGACAGAGACGTATACCGTCACCTATACCGCCCCGTCCTTCCGCATCGACACCCTGTTCTCCGACGGTCAGACCCGCACGATCACGGCGGATACACCCTCCGGCGGCTCCGAGACCGTCACCGTGGAGGGCAGCAGCGAGAATGTGTATGTCTGGGTGTCCGTGGAGGGCGTCACCGGCCTTGAGACGCTGGAGGAGCTGCGTCTGGACGGACGCCGTCTCTCACCGGGCGCCGACGGCGGCTATGCCGCCGCTCTGGACCCCCGCACCCCCGTGACCCTGACGCTGTACTACACCGATCCGGACGGCGCCTCCCGCGAATACAGCTACATCCTGCGCTTCCAGCGCACCGGCGGCGGAGGGGAGGAGATGCAGCAGCCCACCATCTCCGCCCAGATCGAGGCGGACGGCACCACCATGGGCCTGACGGACGGCCTCGTGCTGAAAAATCCCGCCGTCCTCCTGCTGGTGGAGGGCTGCAGTGCACAGGGGGAGCAGCTTTACAGCAACAACTTCACCGTCACCGTCAACGGCACCGTCATCCCCGCCCCCACCTCCCAGACCGGCAGCCTGTTCGGCTACGACGCCTACCTGCTGTACGAGGGAGCCAACACCATCACCGTCACCGCCGTGGATAACGACGGCGTCAGCGCCTCCCGGACGTGGACGGTGTATTACGAGGCGGGACAGATCACCGTCACCGTCAGCGTGGAGGCCACCACCGTGGGCCTGGGCACACTGGTGCCCTACGCCTCCGTCACCGTCCCCGGCGGCACCGACGCCCTCACCATTCTGGAGCAGGCGCTGGCGCAGTACGGCTACACCGCCGATGTGGAGCGGGGCGAATACCTGTCCGCCATCTGCGGCCCCGGCATCTCCGCCGGTTACAGCATCGACCCGGAGCTGATGGAGCTGATCGTGGCCGACGGCATGGACGCCCAGGGCGCGGGGTATGACCCGTCCCCGGCGTCGGAGGACCGCTTGGGCGAATTTGACTTTTACCGCTGGTCGGGCTGGATGTTCTCCGTCAACGGGAGCTACCCCGGCATCAGCATGGCGTCCTACGCGCCCCAGGACGGCGCGGTGCTGCGCGTCCGCTTTACGCTGGCCATGGGCAAGGACATCGGGGCCTACGACGGCTCCGGCGGCGCCTACGGCGAATCCAGCGGCAATTATTACAGAGAATGGTAAAGGAGAAACGATGATGCATACCGGCGTAGAAAGCATTCTGCACGAGGTGCGGAAGGTCATTGTAGGCAAGGACGATGTGCTGGAGAAGATCCTCATGACGATCCTCTCCGGCGGCCATGTGCTGCTGGACGATGTGCCCGGCACCGGCAAGACCACCACGGCGCTGGCCTTCAGCCGCGCGCTGGGCCTGCAATACGGCCGCATCCAGTTCACCCCCGACGTACTGCCCTCGGATATCGTGGGCTTTTCCCTGTACCGCCGGGACACCGGCGCGTTCACCTACCAGCCCGGCGCGGTGATGACCAACCTGCTGCTGGCCGACGAGATCAACCGCACCTCCAGCAAGACCCAGTCGGCGCTGCTGGAGGTCATGGAGGAGCGCCAGGTCACGGTGGACGGCGTCACCCACCCGCTGCCCGACCCCTTTGTGGTCATCGCCACCCAGAACCCGGCAGGCTCCGCCGGCACCCAGCTGCTGCCCCAGGCCCAGCTGGACCGCTTCATGGTCCGCCTGGCCATGGGCTACCCAGACTTTGCCAGCCAGGTCAACATCCTCCGCGACCGCCGCACCGGCGACCCGCTGGACGCGGTGGCCACCGTGTCCTCCGCCGCAGCGCTGCTGGACATGCAGGCCCAGGCCCGGTCCGTCCATGTGGCGGACGCCCTGCTGGAATACATCACCCATCTGGCCGAGGCCAGCCGCACCCACCCGCTGGTGACGCTGGGCATCAGTCCCCGCGGCGCACTGGCCGTCTGCCGCATGTGCCGCAGCCGCGCCTTCATGGAGGGCCGCGACTATGTGCTGCCCGATGACGTGGCCCGCATCTTCTCCGATGTCTGCGCCCACCGTCTCATCCTCTCCGCCAAGGCCCGCATCACCGAGACCTCCGCCGCCGATGTGCTGGCGGAGCTGCTGACGGCGGTGCCCCGGCCCGACCACATCTGACCATGGCACGGAACCGTATCCTGTTTGTTCTCTGGCTGCTGCTGTGGCTGGCGGCATGGGCGCTGGGCGCGGGCAATGTATCCGGCGGCATCCTGCTGGGCAGCGTCCTGCTGGCGCTGGCGGAGATCCTGCTGGCCCGCTGCGTCCGGAAACGGCTGTCGGCATCTCTCACCGCCGGCCTGTCCTGCGGAAAGGGCGGGCCGCTGCCGGTGACGCTCACCGTATCCAATACCGGGCATTTCACCGCGCCGCAGGTGCGGGCCGTGGTGCGCTGCCGCGACCTGCTCACCGGCGAGCAGTGGGAAAAGACCCTGCGCCTTGCCGTCCCCGGCAGGGGGGAGGGCTGCGCCGCCGCGTCCTTCACGCCGCCGCGCTGCGGCAAGCTGGAGCTGACGGTGCAGACCCTGACGGCCTTTGACCTCTTTGGCCTGTGGGGCGCGCACCGCAGCGTTTCTCTCTCCGCCTCGGCGCTGGTGCTGCCGGAGCTGTGGCCTGTCACGCTGTCCCTGTCGGAGCACTGCCTGCCGGACGCGGACAGCACGGAGTACTCCATGACCCGCCCCGGCGGCGACCCCAGCGAGACCTTCGGCCTCCGGGAGTACCGGCGCGGCGACCGCCTGCGCAGCATCCACTGGAAGCTGTCGGAAAAGACGGACGAGCTTGTGGTGCGCCAGCTTGGCCTGCCGGTGGACGACACCCTGCTGCTGGTGCTGGACAACTCCGCCGCCGTACCGCCCTCCCCGCTGGAGCGGGAGGCGCTGGGCGAGGCGGTGATCTCCGTCTCCGCCGCCCTGTGCCGGCAGGGCTTTGTCCACCGCATCGCGTGGCTGGACCGCCCCAGCGGCGAGCTGGCCTTCCGCGCCGTCTCCTCCATGGACGAGCTGACGGCGGCCATGCCCGACATCCTCTCCGCCGAAACAGAACTGGACGGGGAGGATGTGCCCGCCCGTCTGGCGTCCTGCCGCGCCGCCGATGCCGCCCGCATGCTGGTGCTGACGCTGCGTCCCGCCGGGGAGCCGTCCGCCGCCATGACCTTCTGCACCGTCACCCCGGCGGCGCTGCGTGGAAAGGAGGGACTGACCCTTGCGCTCTGATGCTCTGCGCCGTATCGTCCCCGCCGCCCTGCTGGCGGTGTCCTTTCCCGTGCTGCTGGCGGGCCTGCTGGACCTGACCGTCCCTCTGTGGCTGCCGCTGCTGCTGGCGGTGCTGTCTGCCGGGACCGTGGCCGCCCTTGCGGAAAGCCGCCGCCCGTGGCTGCCGGCTCTGTGCTGGGCCGTGCTGTGCGCCGCCGCTCTGCTGGTGCAGGGCAGCACCCTTACCGGGGGACTTGCCGCGCTGGTCAACGCCGCGCTGCGCGTCTGGCAGCAGGTGTTCCCCCGCGTGTACCCCGCCTTCACCGCATCCGCGGACGACACGGCTCTGACGGCGCTGCTGGCGGTGCTCTCCACCCTCTGGGGCCTGTGGAGCGCCCGCTGCACCCTGCGCCCGCGCCCGCTGCCCCTGTGCCTGACGGCGCTGCCGCTGGCGGCCGCCGCCGTGGTGCTGGCCCCCGCCGCCCCACTGTGGTGGATGGCGCTGGCCGCGCTGACTCTGCTTTTCCTGCACCTGCTGGCCTTCGGCAGGGAGGGGCGTGCCGCCCTGCGGGTCTGGTGCCGCGCCGCCGTGGTCGTACTGCTGGCCGTGACGGTGCTGGACGGCTGGAGCGGCGATGCCGCCCGCCCCGGATGGCTGGATGACGGCAAAGCCGCCGTCTCCGCAGGCGCGGATACCCTGCGCTATGGCAATAATGCCGCCGCCGGATTACCGGGCGGCGACCTCACCGCCGCCGCGCCCGCCCGGACGGAGCAGCCCATGCTCACCGTCACCATGACCGTCCCCACGTCCTACTATCTCCGGGGCTTCGTGGGCGAGACGTATGCCGACGGCCGCTGGACGCCGCTGGACAGCGCGTCTCTGGCGGAGAGTACCGACACGTTCTACTGGTTGCACCGGGACGGCTTTCGCCCCCTGACCCAGCTGACGTCGGCGGCCCGCGCCGCCGCGCCGGAGCTGCTGGACACCGTCAACACCGTGACGGTGGAAAATACCGGTGCCTCGTCGAAATATCTTTACGCGCCCTATGAATTGGGGTATGATACCCCTGTACCCGTTGAGAACGCCGTGGGCGAGGCATCTCTCGCCGCCTCCGGCCTGCGGGGCCAACGGACGTACACCCTCTCCGCCGCCGGGAATATCCTCATCAGATACCGCCGCATCGGCGCGTCTCTGGCGGAGGACACCGCGGCCAACGCCACCTTTCTGGACACGGAGAGCGCCTATAACCGCTTCGCCTACGACCATTACACCGATGTCTCCGACGACATCCGCCGTTTCCTGACGGAGAAGCTCAGCGGCTGGGAGAAGGAGCCGGGCCAGACCCACTTCGACTGCCAGCGCGCCAAGCAGAACATCCTGTTCTACCTGTCCACCTACGTCACCTACACGGAGACGGCGTCCGCGCCGCCCGCCGGCACCGACCCCATCCTCTACTTTCTGGACGGCGTCCAGACCGGCGGCGATGCCCAGTACGCGGCGGCCGCAGCCATGATGTTCCGCTACTACGGCATTCCCGCCCGCTGTGTGGAGGGCTTTCTGGTGACGAAGGATGCCGCCGCGTCCATGACGCCGGGGCAGCCCCTGACTCTCACCGGGCAGAGCGGCCATACATGGGTGGAGTACTATCAGGACGGCGTGGGCTGGCTGCCCTTCGAGGTGGCCCCGCCTTATCTCAGCGTCATGGAGCAGGCCGAGAGCTACCAGAACGTCTCCGGTCTGGTGGGACAGGCCCCGCCGGACACGGAGGATAACGAGGAGCCGGATGTTCCGGACAGCGACCTGGCCCAGACCCTCCGGGAGTTCTGGCTCAAGCACCGCCTGACTATCCTGCTGACCCTGTCCTGCATTCTGGCCGCCGCCGCGGTGTGCCTGTTCACCGGCTGGCTCATCTGCCAGCGGAAAAAGACCGCCCGCCGCAAGGCCCGCTTTGCCGATCCCCATGTGCCCACGGCCATCGACGCCATCTACCGCTACACCATGGATGTGCTGCGTGCCGAAGGTCTGTCCGCCGCCAACTGCGCCCCCGCCGACTACGCCCCGTTTCTGGACGAGGACCTGCGGGAGGAGTACCGCGCCGTGGCCGCTCTGTGGGAGCAGGCCCGCTTCGGCGCCGCCCCTATGGACGAGTCCCAGCGCCGCCGCGCCCTCGCGCTGGAGGAGCAGGTCTGGACGCGGACATGGCGCCGCGCAAAGCCGGGGGAGAAGCTGCGCCTGAAATACAAGGAATTTCTGTAAGGAGGAACGCCCATGCGCGTTATGAAAAAGACCCTGCTGCCCCTGCTGCTGTTGGTGAGCCTGCTGCTCACTGCCTGCGGCGCGCAGCCCGCCGGCGGGGAGGAGGCCCCGTGGCAGACCGCCTACCGCCAGACCGGGGAGTATCTGCTGTCGCAGGATGCCCCCGCCGCCGGCTCCGTGGGCGGCGAGTGGACGGTGGTGGGGCTTCGCGCCGCCGGCCTGCTGTCCCGCGAGACTGCCGCCGTTTACTACGAGTCCGCCGTGACCTATGCGGCCCAGGCGGACGGGGACCGCCTGAACCCAAACAAGTCCACGGAGAACGCCCGCACCATTCTGGGCGTCACCGCCGCCGGACACAGCGCCGCCGATGTGGACGGCGTAGACCTGACGGCGGGGCTGGGCGATATGGAGTATCTCCGCCGTCAGGGCGTCAACGGCCCCATCTGGGCGCTGATCGCGCTGGACAGCGGCGCGTACCCCGACCCAGTTCCCGCGGAGGGCGCGGAGCCTGTGACCCGGACCGCACTGGTGTCGGAGGTGCTGTCCTCCCGCTGCGCCGACGGCGGCTGGACGCTGCTGGGCGACACACTGGACGTGGACATCACCGCCATGGCCCTGACGGCGCTGGCCCCCTATACGGAGGATGCCGCCGTGCAGGCGGCGGTGGACGCCGCCCTGCAGCTGCTGTCCGGCAGCCAGCTGCCCACCGGCGGCTTTGCCAGCTGGGGCACGGAGAACTGCGAGTCCGCGGCACAGGTGCTGGTGGCCCTGACCTCCCTCGGCATCGACCCCCTCACCGACAGCCGTTTCCTGAAGGACGGCGCGTCGGTGCTGGACGCGCTGTGCGCCTTTGCCCTGGAGGGCGGCGGCTTCCGCCACATCGCGGAGCAGACCGCCCCCGACAATATGGCCACGGAGCAGGGCTTCTACGCGCTGGCGGCCTATGACCGCTTCACCAGAGGTCAGTCCCGCCTGTTCGACATGACCGCCGCGGCCCAGAATGCCTACCAGACCGACCCCGTGCCGGCGGGCAGGCCCCAGCCGGTGGAGCCGGAGGACGCCCAGGTGGACGAGGGCGCCACCTATATCTGCACCGTCTCCATCTCCTGCGCGTCGCTGCTGGACAATATGGACAAGCTGGCGCAGAACAAGCGCCCGCTGGTGCCGGCGGACGGCGTGCTCCTGCCGGAGACGCAGGTCACCTTCTCCGCCGGGGAGAGCGCCTTCGATGTGCTCCAGCGCGTCTGCCGGGACAACCGGCTCCACATGGAGTCCAGCTTTACGCCCCTCTACAACAGCGCCTATATCGAGGGCATCGGCAACCTCTACGAGTTCGACGCCGGCAGCCTGTCCGGCTGGATGTACGCCGTCAACGACTGGTTCCCCAACTACGGCTGCTCCCGCTACCAGCTGCAGGACGGCGACGTGATCCGCTGGGTCTACACCTGCGACCTTGGCAAGGACGTGGGCGGCGCCATGACCGACTGAATACGCCTCTTTTTGCCCCACCGCCCGCCTGTCGTGGACAGGCGGGCACTTTTTGTCTGTCCTCTCCGCAGAATCTCCAAATTCTCCTGAGGAGAAAACCCGCGCTTTTGCACATTTTCCGTCTGGCGCGGCGGCGACCGACCGTGTATAATAGAGAAAATATAGGTCCGCGCCCCGTGCGCGGCAGGAAGGAGCCGTCCATGCAGACTACACAGCTCAAAAAGGTGCTGGTCGCCAACCGCGGCGAGATCGCGGTGCGCATTTTCCGCGCCTGTTACGATCTGGGCCTTCACACCGTGGCCATCTATTCCAACGAAGACACCTACTCGCTGTTCCGCACCAAGGCGGACGAGGCGTATCTGGTGGGGGAGAAGAAGTCCCCTCTGGGCGCGTATCTGGATATCCCGGGCATCATCAGCCTTGCCCGCCGCCGTGGCGTCACCGCCATCCACCCCGGCTACGGCTTCCTGTCCGAGAATGCCGATTTTGCCCGGGCCTGCGAGGAGAACGGCATCCTGTTCGTGGGCCCGTCCTCCGATGTGCTGGCGCAGATGGGCGACAAGCTCAGCGCCAAGGAGATCGCCGTCAAGTGCGGCGTGCCCATCATCCCCGGCTGCACGGAGCCCCTGAAGGACGCCGATGACGCGCTGGAAAAGGCCGTCAGCTTCGGATTCCCCGTGATCCTGAAGGCAGCCGCCGGCGGCGGCGGCCGCGGCATGCGCCGCTGCGACCGGCCCGAGGAGGTCAAGACCGCCTACGAGCTGGTGCACAGCGAGGCGGAGAAGTCCTTCGGCTGCGGCGATATCTTCATGGAGAAGTATCTGGTGGAGCCCAAGCACATCGAGGTGCAGATCCTGGCCGACAAATACGGCAATGTCTACCACCTGGGCGAGCGTGACTGCTCCCTCCAGCGCCGGTATCAGAAGGTGGTGGAGTTTGCCCCCGCCTGGTCCGTGCCGCAGGCGACGGTGGAGGCGCTGCGCCGTGACGCGGTGAAGATCGCCAGATCCGTCAACTATGTCAGCGCCGGCACCGTGGAGTTCCTGGTGGATAAGTCCGGGAACTACTATTTCATCGAGATGAACCCCCGCATCCAGGTGGAGCACACCGTCACCGAGATGGTCACCGGCGTGGATATCGTCCGTGCCCAGCTGCTGGTGGCCGCCGGCTACCCCCTGAGCTGCCCGGAGATCGGCCTGACGAAGCAGGAGGATGTCCATTTCGACGGCTACGCCATCCAGTGCCGCGTCACCACGGAGGACCCCTCCAACAACTTCGCCCCCGACAACGGCAAGATTACGGCCTACCATTCGCCCGGCGGCTTCGGCGTCCGTCTGGACGGCGGCAACGTGGGCGTGGGCACCGTCATCTCCCCGTATTACGACTCGCTGCTGGTGAAGGTCACCAGCTGGGACCGCACGTTCCCCGCCGTCTGCCGCAAGGCCGCCCGCGCCATCAACGAGGTGCGCGTCCGGGGCGTCAAGACCAACATCCCCTTTGTCACCAACATTCTGGCCCACCCCACGTTCATCAACGGCCAGTGCCACACCAAGTTCATCGACGAGACGCCGGAGCTGTTCGAGCTTATGGACTCCCGTGACCGCGCCACCCGCGTCCTGCGCTACATCTCCGAGATCCAGGTGGCCAACCCCAATGCCGAGCGTCACCAGTACGACATCCCCCGCTTCCCGGAGGCCAGGGAGCCCCTTGGCCCCGGCCTCAAGCAGCTGCTGGACGCGGAAGGCCCCGAGGCCGTGAAGCAGTGGGTGCTGTCCCAGAAGAAGCTGCTGCTCACCGACACCACCATGCGGGACGCCCACCAGAGCCTGCTGTCCACCCGTATGCGCACCCGCGACATGGTCAAGGGCGCCGACGGCGTGGCCGACATCCTGCGGGACTGCTTCTCTCTGGAGATGTGGGGCGGCGCCACCTTCGACGTGGCCTACCGTTTCCTTCACGAGTCCCCGTGGGAGCGTCTGCGCCTGCTGCGTGAGAAGATCCCCAACATCCCGTTCCAGATGCTGCTGCGCGGCTCCAATCTGGTGGGCTACGCCAACTATCCCGACAATCTGGTGCGCGCCTTCGTGGAGGAGGCCGCCCAGCGCGGCATCGACGTGTTCCGCGTTTTCGACTCCCTGAACTGGGTGCCGGGCATGGAGGTGGCCATGGAGGAGGTGCTCCGCCAGAACAAGCTGCTGGAGGCCACCATGTGCTACACCGGCGACATTCTGGACGAGACGAAGGACAAGTACACTCTGAAATATTATGTCAACCTCGCCAAGGAGCTGGAGAAGCGCGGCGCCCACATGCTGGCCATCAAGGACATGTCCGGCCTGCTGAAGCCCTACGCCGCCAAGAAGCTGGTGTCCACCCTGAAGCGGGAGGTGGGCCTGCCCATCCACCTGCACACCCACGACACCACCGGCAACCAGGTGGCGGCGCTGCTGCTGGCCGCCGAGGCCGGCGTGGACGTGGTGGACGCGGCCTGCGCCCCCATGGCGGGCCTCACCAGCCAGCCCTCGCTGGACGCGGTGGTGGCCGCCCTCCACGGCACGGAGCGTGACACCGGCCTCGACCTGCGCCGCGTGCAGGAGCTGAGCAACTACTGGTCCGACGTGCGCCTGCGCTACGAGAACTTCGACCACGGCCTGAAGTCCTCCACCACCGACATCTACCGCTATGAGATCCCCGGCGGTCAGTACACCAACCTCCGCCCGCAGGTGGAGTCTCTGGGCCTCGGCGACCGGTTCGAGGAGGTCAAGGAGATGTACAAGACCGTCAACGACATGCTGGGCGACCCTGTGAAAGTCACGCCGTCGTCCAAGGTGGTGGGCGACCTAGCCATCTTCATGGTGCAGAACGACCTGACGCCGGAGAACATCGTCCAGCGCGGCGAGGCGCTGGCCTTCCCGGATTCCGTGGTGTCCTACTTCAAGGGCATGATGGGCCAGCCCGCCTGGGGCTTCCCCGAGGACCTGCAGAAAGTCGTCCTCAAGGGCGAGAAGCCCATCACCTGCCGTCCCGGCGCGCTGCTGCCCCCTGTGGACTTCGACCAGCTGCGCCATGAGGTGGAGCAGTTCCGCGACGACCCGGAGAAGAAGGACCTCATCTCCTACGCCATGTACCCCAAGGTCTACGAGGACTTCTGCCGCCACCGCAAGGAGTACGGCTACATCACCCGCATGGGCAGCCATGTGTTCTTCAACGGCATGGCGCTGGGCGAGACCAACAAGATCAACATCGAGGACGGCAAGACCCTGGTCATCAAGTACCTGGGCCTGGGCGACCGCAACAGCGACGGCACCATCAACGTCCAGTTCGAGCTGAACGGCATGCGCCGCGAGCTCACCGTCCGCGACCCCAACGCCTCGGAGCAGACCCGTCAGGCCACGCTGGCCGACGAGTCCGACCCCCTGCAGGTGGGCACGTCCATCCCCGGCATGGTGTCCAAGCTCTGCGTCAGGCAGGGTGACCATGTGGAGAAGGACCAGGTGCTGGCCGTCATCGAGGCCATGAAGATGGAGACCGCCATCACCGCCCGCACCGCCGGCACGGTCAAGACCGTCCGGGTCAAGGAGGGCCAGCCCGTCAAGGCCAAAGAGCTGCTGATGGTGCTGGAGTAAGTGCATACCACACATCCCGCAGCGGGCATGCCCGCTGCGGGATGTGCCGCTTCCGCCCGTCCTTCCGCCTGTACTGTACAAAATTCGGGCAAAAACCCAAAAGTGTTTGGTTTTTTTCACGCATCTTTCTGTATAATGGAAAATGCCTGAGTTTGCGGGCTTTTTCGTACATAAAATATGCGGCACGCGGCGCAGCCCCGCTTTTGCGCCGCCGATGGAGGACATATGCGCAATATCTGGACGGTATTCAAAACGGATCTCCGCACGCTGAGCAAGTGCTTTTTTGCCTGCGTGGTGGTAGTGGCCATCGCGCTGCTGCCCAGCCTGTACGCCTGGCTGAACATCTACTCCAACTGGGACCCCTACGGCAACACCGGCGGCATCTCCATCGCCGTGGCGTCGCTGGACCGGGGCTACACCGACAACGGCGAGTACGTCAACAAGGGCCGGGACGTGCTGGAGGACTTAAAGACCGCCACGTCCATCAACTGGGTCATCGTGGACACGGAGCAGGAGGCCACCGACGGTGTCTACGCCGGCGATTACTACGCCGCCGTGGTCATCGACGAGGACTTCTCCCGCAAGATGTACCGCATGTTCACCGACTGGACGGGCCAGCCCGCCATCACCTACTACGAAAACGCCAAGAAGAACGCCGTGGCCACCAAGATCACCGACACGGCGGTGGAGACGCTGAAGCGCTCCATCAGCGAGAACTATCTGGAGGTGGTCATCAGCGGCATCATGGAGCAGAGCAACCTGCTGGCCGCCGACCTGACGGAGACGGACCCTGAGACCGCCGTCAAGGGCCTGCTGTATCAGGCGCAGGACGTGCTCACCGGCTGCCGCCGGATGATGGACGCCTTCCGCACCGCCGGTGATGCCGGTGTGTCGGCGTCCGACGCGCAGGCACTGGCCGACGCCATCGCCAGCATCAACAAAAACCTGCCCGACGGCTCTGCCATCGCGGATAACGCCGCCCAGCTCCAGCACGCACTGTACACGGCACTGGCCAATGTGGAGCGCGCCATGGACCGCTTCGAGGCGGCGCTGGACACGGCGGAGCTGCCCTCAGCCCAGCGGCAGCTGCGTGACGCGGCCGCTGCCATGGGCCGGCTCAGCACCCAACTGACCGACCTTGCCGGCCGGCTGGAGACGGCCAACATCACCGGCGACCCTGCCGTTGCCGCGCAGGTGACGCAGCTGCGGGAGCTGGCCGCCCGCTGCGCCCAGCTCCAGAGGGCGCTGAACGCGCTGGCTGACAGTAGCGATGTCAGCGGCCTGCTGGCCGACTGCGACGCGCTGGTGGACGCCATTCAGGACATGGCCGCCCGCATCCCCGTCACAGGCCGGGATCTGCGCCGCCAGCTGGACACCGTGGTGTCGGAGGTCTCCGATGCCATGGACGGCGTCAGGTCCCTGTCGGCGGACGCCAAGGCCCTGCGGGCCGCGCTGTCCGATACCACAGCGGCGCTGGGCGTCACCATGGATCTGCTGCGCCCGGCGGCGGAGCGGATGGTGGACTCCCTGTCCGCGGCCATCGACGATCTGGAGGGCATGACCACCGGCGAGTACATGGACATCCTCATCAACATCCTGGGCGGCGACCCCATCGCATACAGCCAGTATTTCCCCGAGATGGTGCAGACCACTGTCAACAAGGTCTATCCCATCGAGAACTACGGCTCCGCCATGGCGCCGTTCTACACCACGCTGGCCATCTGGGTGGGCGGCGTCATCCTCTCGTCGCTGGTGAAGGTCCACACCCGCACCGACGGACTGATCGACCCCCGCCCGGCGGAGCTGTACTTCGGCCGCTACCTGTTCTTTTTCCTGCTCAGTCAGATCCAGGCGGCGGTCATCGTCACCGGCGACCTGTACCTGCTGAAGATACAGTGCCTGCATCCGGGACTGCTGTACCTGACGGCGTCCCTGACGGCCTTCACCTTCAGCCTGCTGATCTACTCGCTGGCTCTGTCCTTCGGCGACGTGGGCAAGGCTGTGGTGGTGGTCATCATGGTCATGCAGATCGCCGGCTCCTCCGGCACGTTCCCCATCGAGCTGCTGCCGGAGATCTACCAGAAAATTTACCGTTTCTTCCCGTTCCCCTATGCCATCGACGCCATGCGCGAGTGCATCTGCGGCCTGTACGGCGACTACTACCTGACCCAGATCGCCTTCCTGCTGCTGTTCGCCGCGGCGGCGCTGCTCATCGGCTTGCTGGTCCGCCGCCCCTTCATGGGCCTGAACCACTTCATGGAGGAAAAGCTGGAGGAGACGGAACTGCTGTAAAGGAGGTGCACGACCCATGTCGACAGAACGCGACTATCAGGAATTATACGACCGCCTGCTGGAGGAGGTGGGTGCGCTGCACCGCGCCAACCAGCGCCGCATCCGCAGCGGCATGTGGGCACTGCTGGCCGTCACCGTGGGACTGATGATCCTCATGTTCCTGGCCGGCGGCAACAAGGTGTTCACGCTGATGCTGTGGATCCTGTCCATGTTCGCCGTGGCGGCGTATCTCATCGCCGTGGAGTACATGGACTACGAGCTGCAAAAGAAGCTGCGCAGCATCGCCCAGCTGGAGGAGAGCACCTTTGACGGCCTTATGAACGTCCCGGAGCTGCCCGCCGTGCCGGCACTGCCCCGGCTGCGCCGCCGCGCCGCCCCGCCGTCCCTGCCGGAGGACGCCGCTTCCCCGGAGGTATCCGCCCCCGCCGCACCGGAGGAGCCTGCGGCTCCGGCGGAACCTCCCGTCCGGGAGGAACCTGCCGCGCCGGAGGAACCTGCGGCCCCGGCAGCACCTGCCGCGCCGGAGGCGCCTGCCGCACCGCAGCCCGCTCCCGTGGAGGAGCCTGCCGCGCCCCGCGGCGTCTCGCTGCCCAAGGGATGGGAGCGCGTGCTGGAGGACCCCGCCCGGCTGGCGGACGATCTGACGCTGCTGACCCGTGCGCTGCAGAACCTGTCCGAGGATCTGCGCCGCGCCGGCGATGAAAAGGAGGGGGAGCGGTGAAGAACATCTGGAATATTTTCCGCGCCGACTGGAAACGCCTGACCGCCAGCGTGGTGGCCGTTGTGGTGATGCTGGGCCTGTGCCTGGTGCCCTGCCTGTATGCGTGGTTCAACATCCTGTCCAACTGGGACCCCTACGGCCCCGCTTCCACCGGCCGCATCAGGGTGGCCGTGGCCAGTGAGGATGACGGCTGCGAGGTGCTGGGTCTCCACCTGAACATCGGCCAGCTGGTGCTGCAGGGACTGGAGAGCAACGACCAGATGGGCTGGGTCTTTGTGGACGATGCCCAGACGGCGCTGGACGGCGTCAACGCCGGCGACTACTACGCCGCGCTCATCGTCCCGCCGGAGTTCACCGGCGACTTTGTCAGCATTCTGGAGGGCGACCTGCGCCATCCGGAGATACAGTATTACGAAAACGAGAAAAAGAACGCCATCGCCCCCAAGATCACCGGTAAGGCCAAGACCGCCGTGCAGGAGCAGATCAACACCACCATTCTGGAGAAGGTGGCGGATGCCCTGACCACCGCCGGCTCCGTGTTCAGGGCCATGGGCCTTGACGGACAGGACATTGCCGACGGCCTGTTGGAGAAGCTGTCCAATGCCCAGCGGGACATGGACCAGATGGCCCAGGTGTTCCGCTCGCTGCAGGACGTGATGGACGGGGCTGACAGCCTGCTGACCGCCTCCGCCATCACCATCAGCGATGCTCAGGGCACCATGGACGATGCCTCTGCCGCCGCCGGCAGCACCGTCCGCCTCATCGACCGCGGTCTTGACGCGGCGGACGATGCCTCCGCCGACCTGCTGCGGGTGCTGGATGCCGCCGATACCACCCTCTCCGACTTGGAGGATCTGCTGGGCGGTGTGGATATGACCCCGGCGGACGATGCGGCCCATGACCGGGTCAACGCCCGCATCGACGGCATGATCGAGGAGCTGGAGACAGCCAGGGCCATGACCGATGATGAGATCATCATTGCCCAGATCGACGCCGCCATCGCGGAGCTGGAGGCACTGCGCACCGCCGTGGACCAGACCGGCCTGTCCCAGGTGCAGGGCCCGCTGCTGGATATGATCGCCCAGGTGCGGCAGAGCCTGCGCACCGCCGCCGTCAACACCAACCGGCAGGTCAACGAATACCTCCACGACGCCGGCGAGCGGGCCCAGTCCACCCTCCGCTCCGTGCAGGAGCTGCTGGACGCAGCCTCCGGCTCGCTGGGCGGCGTGTCCGACACCCTCCGCGCCTACTCTGACGCCGTGGCCGCCGCCCAGCCCACGCTGGCCTCCGGCATCACCCTGGCCCAGAGCGTTTCCGGCTATCTGGCCGACATGGAGGAGGATATCCGCCGCGTCACGGACAGCGCCGCCTTCCAGCGCTTTGTGGAGCTGATGGAGAGCGATTCCGACAGCATGGCGGAGTATCTGGCCTCCCCGGTGCAGATGAACACACAGATCATCTATGAGATCAAGGACTACGGCGCCGCCATGTCCCCGTACTATGTGATGCTGGCCCTGTTTGTGGGCAGCCTGCTGACGGCGGTGATGGTGAAGGTGCCCGTGACCCAGCCGGAGTTCCGGAGCTGCCGGGGCATCGAGCGGTACTTCGGACGCTTCTTCACGTTCTTCTTCATGGCCATCGCCCAGGCACTGGTCACGGCCTTCGGCTGTCTCTGGTTTGTGGGTATGGAGACGGCGGAGCCGGCCCTGTTCGTGCTGGCCTGCTGCCTCTGCTCGCTGAACTTCGCCGCCATGAACTACGCGCTGGTCTACTCGCTGGACAATGTGGGTCTTGCCGCCTCCGTCATCATCATGGTGCTGCAGGTGGCCGGCTCCGGCGGCTCCTATCCCATCGACGTGCTGCCCAAGCTGTTCCAGCACCTGTACCCCTTCATGCCCTTCCACTACGGCATGGACATGATCCGCGAGACCATCGGCGGCCTGTACGGCCACACCTACCTCCGCTGCGCCCTGATCCTGCTGGGCATGTGCGTGCTGTTCACCGTGTTCGGCCTGCTGGTCTACTATCCCGCCCGCAAGCTGAACGCGGCCATCGCCGCCAGCAAGGAGAAGTCGGGCATTATGTAAACTCTGCCAACAAACAAAAAACCGCCGTCCCGGAGGGACGGCGGTTTGTGCCTGCTTAAAAAGGACCGCTGTTTACTTCTCACCGCTGCACCGGTCGTACTCCACCTGCATGACGGAGGAGATGGTGTGCCGGCCATAGTCGTCCAGCTTGGCGTACTGCGTCAGCAGCCGCTCGGTGTCGTCCGTCAGATACAGGGCCGCGTCGTCGGACATGGCCTTGATGCCCAGGATCTTGCAGATACGCATCACCGTGTCAAAGGAGGAACCGCCCACGCCGTTGTGCAGTGCGCTGTTGATGGTGGACAGGGGGATGTCCACGGCAAAAGCGAACTGCCGCACGCTCCGGTACTGCCGCGAGATCTCATCGCGGACCACTTTTGTCAGATTGTCCATATCAGAACCTCACTTTTGTAAAGAATTTCCAGTTAAGGCGGTCTCAGTATAGCACGGATTTTCGCGCACGCCAAGAGGGAAAATCAAAAATTTATAAAAAAGTCACAAAAACGGCGGGGAAGTGTGGCACTTATGCCGAACTTTGCCGCCGGCAAATGCCCCTTTTATTTTGCGTCCCGCTGTGGTACAATATACCCTCAGAGGAGCTTCTGCCTATGAAAACACCAAAACTCTATACGCCCCGGACCGGCGCGGGCCGGCTGGCGGGCGACATGCTCCGCCGGTACTACGTTCACGACGTGGCCCGCGACAGCGCGGCCCTGACGTACTACCTGCTGTTTGCCCTGTTCCCGCTGCTGATCTTCGTCAGCACCCTGCTGGGCATTCTGGAGCTGGATATCGACAGCATCACCGCGGTGCTGACGCCCCTGCTGCCCGCGGACGTGGTGGGCGTGGTGCGCACCTATCTGGAGTATGTGGCCGCCAACCAGAGCCGCCAGCTGCTGTGGTTCAGCCTGGTCTTTTCCATCTGGTTCCCCATGCGTTCCACCGGCTGCCTGATGCACTCGCTGCGCAAGGCCTTCGGCCGCAGCGCGCCGGAGAATATGCTGCTGACCCAGCTGCGCAACCTGCTGTTCACCGTCTGGATGATCTTTGTCATCGGCCTGACGCTGGTGCTGGTGGTGGTAGGCCGCCGCGCCCTGCTGTTCCTGTCCCGGATACTGCCCCTGTCGGAGACGTTCATCGGCGTCTGGGGCTACCTGCGCTTCATCATTCTGGGCCTTGTCATGGCCATCTCGCTGGGCATTCTCTACCAGCTGGCCCAGGGCCAGCGCCGCCCGCTGCGGGAGGTGCTGCCCGGCGTGGGCAGCTCGCTGGCGGCCTGGCTGCTGCTGAGCATGGCCTTTTCCTATTATGTGGAAAACGTGGCCCAGTATGCGCGGCTCTACGGCTCCATCGCCACCATCGTGGTGGTGCTGCTGTGGCTGTATATGTCGGGCCAGATCCTGATTCTGGGCGCGGAGCTGTCCGCCGCCCTGCTCCACCGTAAGAAACACACTGCGTCCCCGCCGGACGGGGAGGAGGAAGCATGAAGATCATTATCGTAGGAAGCGGCAAGGTGGGCTACGCCATCGCCCGCCAGCTGGCCCAGGAAAAGCACGACATCACCATGGTGGACAACGAGATCGCCCACCTGTCCCGGGCGGACAGCACGCTGGACGTCATGTGCATCCACGGCAGCGGCGCGTCCGTCAGTGTCCTGATGGATGCCGGCGCCCGCACGGCGGATCTGGTCATCGCCGTCACCGGCGCGGACGACACCAACATGGTCTGCTGCCTGCTGGCCAAGAGCCTTGGCGCCCGTCACACCGTGGCCCGGGTCCGCAACACCGAGTACCGCCGCGACGCGGAGATCCTCAAGCGGGAGATCGGCCTGGACATGCTCATCAACCCCGATCTGGCGGCGGCACAGGAGATCGCCCGCATCCTCAGCTTTCCCGCGGCCATCTCCGTGGAGCCGTTTGCCGGCGGCCGCATCGACATGATCGGCCTGCAGGCCCTGCCGGAGGATTCCATCGTGGGCCGCAGCCTCAGCGAGTCCCACGGCGACCGTAAGGCGGATGTTCTGATCTGCGCTGCCCAGCGGGGCGACGAGTGCATCATCCCCAACGGCTCCTTCGTGCCCCAGGCCGATGACCGGCTCTACATGGTGGGCGCCAAAAGCGAGCTGCAGAAGATGCTCAAGGCCATGGGCCGTCCGCTCCACCGCGTCAAGACCGTGGCACTGCTGGGGGGCAGCCGCATCAGCATGTACCTGTCGTGGGAGCTGGCCCGCACCAACACCCACGTCCGCATCGTGGAGCAGGACCACGAGAAGTGCCTGCTCCTGTCCCAGCATCTGCCGGAGGCCATGATCATCGAGGGCGACGGCACGGACAACGACCTCATCCAGGCGGAGAACATCTTCGGCGCCGACGGCTTCGTGTCCCTCACCGGCCGTGACGAGGAGAACCTGCTGATGGCCATGTCGGCCCGCCGCGCCGGCGTCCGCAAGGTGCTGGCCAAGATGACCCGCCCCAACTACATGGAGTTGGTGCAGGACACCGGCCTCGGCAGCATCATCAGCCCCAAGGACATCATCGCCAACCAGATCACCCGCTACGTCCGTGCTCTGGCCAATTCGCAGGGCATGGCCGTGGAGTCGCTGTATAAGCTGTTGGGCGGTCAGGTGGAGGCATTGGAGTTTCTGGCCACCGGCCCCTCCGACCGTCTGCTGCATGTGCCGCTGAAGGATTTGACCCTGCGCAGCGGCGTGCTGTTGGCCGCCATTGTCCGCGGCGGCGCCACCATCATCCCCGGCGGCCTTACCACCATCGAGGAGGGTGACCGCGTGCTGGTCATCGCCCGCTCCATGGGCCTGAAGGATCTGGCCGACATTCTGGCCTGACCGCTCATACGAACATGCAAAAGCATCCGCGCCATCCGGCGCGGATGCTTTTTTGCCCTCGGCGGCCCCATTTCTTTCAGCAGCGGCAGGGGATATTTCGCTCTCCGGAGCGACCCACTTTTGCCAACAGCGGCAAAAGTGGGCAAAAACGCCGTTCAAACCTG
>URST01000016.1 GCA_900550585.1 uncultured Eubacteriales bacterium | reverse complement strand
AGCATTTTGTCCTTGGAGAGGGACTCTAATAACTACTACTTTATAATACGAGGAGGTTTTCCCATGATCTCAATGGATATGCTCCGCGACGCCCAGCGGGTGCTGGCCCCCGTCATCAACCGCACCCCCGTGGTGCCCACCAAGGGCATGGTCCCCGGCTGCGACTTCTACCTGAAGGCCGACTGTCTGCAAAAGACCGGCGCGTTCAAGCTCCGGGGCGCGTACTACAAGATCGCCACCCTTTCCGACGAGGAGAAGGCCCGTGGCGTCATCGCCTGCTCCGCCGGCAACCACGCCCAGGGCGTGGCCTTCGCCGCCCGGGACATGGGCATCAAGGCCACCATCTGCATCCCCGAGGGCGCACCCATCTCCAAGATCGAGGCGACGCGGAGCTACGGTGCCAACGTGGTGCTGGTGCCCGGCGTGTACGACGACGCCTACGCCGAAGCCGTGCGCCTGCGGGACGAGCAAGGCCTGACCTTCATCCACCCCTTCAACGACTACCGCATCATGGCCGGTCAGGGCACCATCGGCCTTGAAATTCTGGAGCAGCTGCCGGACGTGGACGTGATCTTCGTGCCCATCGGCGGCGGCGGGCTCATCGCGGGCCTTGCCTACGCCGTGAAGAACCTGAAGCCCGACTGCCGCGTCATCGGCGTCCAGGCCGCCGGCGCCCCCAGCATGGCGGAGTCCCTGAAGCGGGGTGAGATCATCACCCTCTCCAGCGTGGACACCGTAGCCGACGGCATCAAGGTCAAGACCCCCGGCGACCTGACGTTCGATATGTGCCGGGAGTATGTGGACGAGGTGGTGACGGTGACGGAGGGTGAGATCGCCAGCGCCATCCTGACGGTGCTGGAAAAGCAGAAGCTGGTGGCCGAGGGTGCGGGCGCCGTGGGCATCGCCGCCGCCATGTACCACAAGGTGAACATCGAGGGCAAGACCGTCTGCGCCCTGCTGTCCGGCGGCAACGTGGACGTGACCATGCTGGAGCGCATCCTCACCCGGGGCCTTGCCAAGGAGGGCCGCACCTTCACGTTCTCCACCGTCCTGCCCGACCAGCCCCACGCGCTGGCGTCGTTTCTGGAGGTGGTGTCCTCTCTGGGCGCAAACGTGCTGGACGTGAACCACGAGCGCCGCAACACCCGGGCCGCCATCGGCTCCTGCGTGGTACAGCTGTCGCTGGAGACGCGGGACAAGGCCCACATCCAGGAAATTCTTTCCTCTCTCCGCCGCAAGGGCTACGAGGTGGAGGAGCGCTCCTGACCTCCGTGCCGAACCGTCAAAAGCCAGAAAAGCCGCCCTCCGGGCGGCTTTTTTCCGCGTCCCCCTTGACAAACAGGGGCATTTTGTTATAATAACGGGTGTTCCGTTTGCGAGCGTGCTGGAATCGGCAGACAGGCAAGCTTGAGGTGCTTGTGTCCGTAAGGTCGTGTGGGTTCAAGTCCCATCGCTCGCACCAGAAAAACCACCCCATCGGGGTGGTTTTTCTCATACTCCCATGTTATAATTGCGCCAGCACCTGCCCGATAGGCCCGTCCACCGTGACGGCGGCGCCCAGACCGCTGCCGGCCCCGCCCTTGTTGATCACCGCCAGCTTGCTGCCCCGGTAGTAGGTGACAAGCCCCGCCGCCGGATACACCACCAGCGACGTGCCGCCGATGAGCAGCACATCCGCCTGGCGGATATAGTGGATGGCCTTTATCATCACGTCCTCGTCCAGCGGCTCCTCATACAGCACCACGTCGGGCTTGATGATGCCGCCGCATTCGCAGCGGGGTACGCCGGTGCTCTCCGCGATGTGCTCCACGCCGTAGAACCTCCCGCACCGGGTGCAGTGGTTGCGCAGCACGCTGCCGTGCAGCTCCAGCACCTCCCGGCTGCCCGCCTTCTGGTGCAGGCCGTCGATGTTCTGGGTGATGACCGCCTTCAGCCGCCCCTCCTGCTCCCATTGGGCCAGCTTCCGGTGGGCCTCGTTGGGCTGGGCATCCAGCGCCAGCATCTTGGCCCGGTAGAAATCGAAAAACTCCTGGGTGTGCTTTTCAAAAAACGTATGACTCAGCATGGTCTCCGGCGGATACCGGAACTTCTGGTGGTACAGTCCGTCCACACTGCGGAAATCGGGGATGCCCGACTCCGTGGATACCCCGGCCCCGCCGAAAAACACGATGTTGTCGGAGCCGTCCAGCAATTCCTTCAGCTTACGGATGCTCTCATCCATGGCAAACCCTCCATTTCACTCACAAGGAGCCGTCTATGAATATTCAGATCTTCGGAAAATCCAAGTCCTTCGACACGAAAAAGGCGGAGCGCTGGTTCAAGGAGCGCCGCATCAAATACCAGTACATCGACCTTGTCACCAAGGGCGTCTCCCCCGGCGAATACCGCTCCATCAGGTCCGCCGTGGGCAGCTTTGACGCGCTGGTGGACAAGACCTGCCGCGCCTACGAGGAGCAGTACATGGCCTACATCACGCCCCAGGCGGCGGAGGAAAAGCTGCTGGAATACCCGGAGCTTTTTGCCGCCCCCATCGTCCGCAATGGCCGCCAGGCCACCGTGGGCTACTGCCCCGACATCTGGCAGACCTGGGAATAACGCCCCGTCCCGCCCCCGCCGGTGCGGGACTTTTTTACTCTGTATAGCTGTGCTCCACCGTCACCACGGCGAAGTAGGTGCTGTCCAGTGCCTTCACCAGCCTGCGTATCTCCTGTGCCGCCTGTGCCGGCGTCTTGCCGGAGGAAAACGGCAGCACCGCGTCGAAGATGAGGTTCGTGTGGGTGGTGCCCCGCACCAACCGGAAGTCGTGGATGGTCATGCCGGGATCCACCTGCTTCACCGCCTCGGCCACCTGACGGCGCAGCGCCCCCACCAACGCATCATCGGTGACGATGGGGTCCATGTGGATCACCGCCTGACAGCGCAGCTTCTCCGCCAGCTCCTTTTCGATGTTGTCGATGACATCGTGCATCTCCATGATGTCCCCGTGGGCCGGCACCTCCGCATGGAGGGAGATCATGCACCGCCCCGGGCCGTAGTCGTGCACCACCAGATCGTGAACGCCCTGCACGGTGCTGTGGGCCATGACGATGTCCCGTATCTCCCGCACCAGCTCCGGGTCGGGAGCCTGCCCCAGCAGGGGCGACAGCGTCTCCTTCGCCGCCTTGCAGGCGGAGAACAGGATGAACAGCGCCACCACAAGGCCCACATAGCCGTCCACCGCCAGCCCCGTCCATTTGCCGACCAGCATGGCCAACAGCACCGCCGCCGTGGCGGCGGTATCGGACAGGCTGTCCATGGCCGTGGCCTCCATGGCCGCCGACCGTATCTTCTTCCCGATGCTCCGGTTGTACAGCCACATGTACAGCTTCACGCACACCGACGCCGCCAGGATGCCCAGCGCCAGCACCGAAAACATCACCTCCTCCGGATGGAGGATCTTGTCAAAGGACGACTTTGCCAGCTCCACGCCCATCAGCAGGATGAGGCCCGCCACCGCAAGGCCGGAGATGTACTCGATGCGCCCGTGCCCGAAGGGGTGGTCGGTATCCGGCTCCCGGCCCGCCAGCCGGAAGCCCAGCAGCGTCACCGCCGAGGACCCGGCATCCGACAGGTTGTTGAAGGCGTCCGCCGTCACGGCGATGGAGCCGGACAGCCGCCCGGCGAAAAGCTTTCCCGCGAACAGCAGGATGTTCAGCGCGATGCCCACGGCGCCGCACAGCGTGCCGTAGGCCCGCCGCACCGCCGGGGATGTCACATTCTCCCGGTCAGGAATGCACCACCGGGCCAGCAGTCGTATCATAATACCTCTTTCTCCTTTCGCGGCGTACCGCACCTTACCGCTCCGTGCCCCGGATGGTCAGCTTCATCTGGCAGCACAGGTCGTCCAGATCCCGGTCGGTGGCAGCGCCCAGCCGCAGCCTGCCGCCGCAGTCCGCGCAGATGATGTCCACCGCGCCCCGCCGCACCGCAAAGCTGTACCTGTGACTGCCGCAGGTGCAGGAGATGCCGTCCCGCGCGGCGATGTCCTTCAGCTCCGACAGCACCTCGTACATGACGACGTTGTCGGTAAAGGCCTCCTGGCCGCCGGCCTTCTCCTTCTCCACCCGCAGGGCCAGCTCCTCCATGGCCCGGCGCACCTGCTGCTCCTGGCCGATATAGCAGCAAAGCTCCTGCTTTTCCGGGCAGGCCAGACCGATGCCCCGGCCGTGCAGCACCGCGTCGGCGCCGCACTCCGCCTGATGGTGCCCGCCGCACACGCCGCAGGGCACCCAGAACCGGAATTTCGTGCCGTCCGTCTCCGCCTCCAGTGCCTCCTGCCCGCATGCGCACTCCATCCGGGCCGCGGCGGCGGACAGGGCGAACACGCTGCGCTGGTGCAGCACCGCCTTGCCGCAGTGGGGGCATATATAGCCAAAGCTGCGCATTTCCTCCATCGGTACACGCTCCTTCTCCTGTGTAAAGTTCTTATATTATACGCTGTCATCGCTCCTTTTTCCAGAGGTTTTTCCCGTTTCCCGGGGTTTTTTCCTCTTGCGCTCCCCGTCTTTTTCCGCTATAATGCCGCCATGTTCCATGGGAGGTGGTCGTTTTGCCCCGCAAGTCCTTTCCCGCCGCGCTGAAGGCGGCGTTCCCCCACACGGTGCCCATCCTCACCGGCTATCTGGCGGTGGGCCTTGCCTACGGCGTGCTGATGGCCTCCAAGGGCTACAATTTCCTGTGGTCGGGCTTTGTCAGCGCCTTCGCCTTCTGCGGCAGCATGCAGTATGTGGCCATCACCCTGCTGACCACGGCCTTCGACCCCCTCAGCGCCTTTTTTCTCAGCCTGATGGTCAACGCCCGGCACCTGTTCTTCTCGCTGGCGCTGCTGCCCAAGTACCGGGGACTGGGACGGCTGCGGTATTTCCTGATCTACACCCTCAGCGACGAGAACTTCTCCCTCAGCTCCACGGTGGAGCCGCCGGAGGACACGGACCCCACGCTGTTCTACTTCGCCATGAGTTTCCTGACGTGGCTGTACTGGGTGGTGTTCTCCATGCTGGGCGGCCTCATCGGCAGCCTCATCACCTTTGACATCACCGGCATCGACTTCGCCCTGACGGCGCTGTTCGTGGTGCTGTTCATCGAGCAGGTCATCAAGCGGGAGAACCGCCCCGCCGGCTTTATGGGCCTTGCCTGCTCCGTGGCGGGCCTTGCCGTGTTCGGCGCGGACAATATGGTCATCCCGGCCATGGTCCTGACGCTCATCGCACTTCTGCTGGGGAGGAAAAAGCTATGCGCCTGAATTTCATCCAGTCCCTCGTCATCATCTCCATGGTGGCGCTGGCCACCCAGATCACCCGCTGGACGCCGTTTCTGGTGTTCTCCGGCGGTCGTAAGCTCCCCCGCGTGGTGGAGGATCTGGGCCGCCTGCTGCCCCCGGCCATGATGGGCCTGCTGGTGGTGTACAGCCTGCGGAACACCGACCTCCTCACCGGCAGCCACGGCCTGCCGGAGGCCATCGCCGTAGCTGTCACCGCCGGGCTCCATCTGTGGCGGCGCAGCACGCTGCTGTCCATTCTGGCGGGCACCGCCGTATATATGCTGCTGGTGCAGCTGGTATTCGTGTAAGAGCCGCATATATCTGCAAAAGGACGTCCTGCCGGGCGTCCTTTTCATATTTTTCCGCTTCCCGCGCACACTAAGGGCAATACCGCACAATGCGAATAAAGCGCGAGGTGGAACACTATGGACATCAAACGACTGAGCCGCCAGACCTGCCGATTCCTCCGGCCGCCCGGCGTGGTGAGCTGGGCCAATGTAGGCGGCCGTCTGGAACGGCAGGGCCCGCTGGGTTCTTATTTTGACGTAACGGACGACGACTCCTTCTTCGGCAAAAAAACGTGGGAGCAGGGGGAGGCAGAGATGCAGGCCATCGCCCTGCGCCGCGCCCTGCAAAAGGGCGGCCTGACGCCGGAGGACGTGGACTGCGTCTTCGCCGGTGATCTGCTGAACCAGAACATCGGCGCAACCTTCTCCCTGCGGGACTTCGCCATCCCCTTCTACGGCGTGTACGGCGCCTGCTCCACCATGGGAGAGAGCCTGTCGCTGGCGGCTATGGCGGTGGCCGGGGGCTTTGCCCGTCTCGCCGCCGCCCAGACCTCCTCCCACTTCTGCACCGCCGAGCGGCAATACCGCGCCCCGGTGCCATACGGCAGCCAGCGGGCCCCCACCGCCCAGTGGACGGCCACCGCCGCCGGCTGCTGCGTGGTGGGCGCGCAGTCCGAGGGGCCGTATATCACCCACACCGTCCGGGGCCGCATCGTGGATCTGGGCGTCACGGACGTGGCCAACATGGGCGCGGCCATGGCTCCCGCCGCCCACGACACCCTGAACGCCCTGTTCCGCGACACCGGCACATCGCCCCAGGACTACGACCTCATCGTCACCGGCGACCTGGGCTATCTGGGCCACGCCCTGCTGGTGGAGCTGTTCCGCCGGGACGGCGTGGTGCTGGGCGACAACTGCACCGACTGCGGCATCCTGCTGTACGACCGTGTGAAGCAGGATATGCACGCCGGCGGCTCCGGCTGCGGCTGCTCCGCCGCCGTGCTCAACGGCTATCTCCTACAGGGCCTGCGCATGGGCAAATGGCAGCGCATGGTCTTTGCCCCCACCGGCGCGCTGCTCAGCCCCACCAGTTCCTTTCAGGGCGAGAGCGTGCCCGGCATCTGCCACGCGGTGGTACTTTCCCATACCAAGGAGGCGCAATAACATGGAGTATCTCAACGCATTCCTCTGCGGCGGACTGCTGTGCGCCGTGGGCCAGATCATCCTGGACAGGACCAACCTCACCCCCGCCCGCATCCTGACGGGCTATGTGGTCTGCGGCGTGCTGCTGCAGGCCGTAGGCGTGTATCAGTATGTGGTGGACTGGGGCGGCGCCGGCGCCACCGTCCCCCTCACCGGCTTCGGCTACTCGCTGGCCAGGGGCGTTGCAAAGGCCGTGGCGGAAAAGGGGCTGCTGGGCGTCATCACCGGCGGGCTCACCGCCACCGCCGGCGGCATCGCCGCCGCCGTGGTGTTCGGCCTTCTGATGGCCGTGCTGTTCCGCCCCAAAGAAAAGCGTTGACAAATACCCCCACGGGGTATATAATGCCACCGTCAAAATATACCCCCGGGAGGTATCCGATATGAACGAATGCTGCTGCCATAAGACAAAACACCGCTCCCCGCAGGAGCAGAAGCAGCTGGCCAACCGCCTCAGCCGCATCGAAGGGCAGGTACGGGGCCTGCGGGACATGCTGCAGGCTGACGCCTACTGTCCCGACATTCTGGTGCAGGTGTCCGCCGTCAGCGCCGCGCTGAACAGCTTCAGCAAGGAGCTGCTGGCCACCCACATCCGCACCTGCGTGGCCGACGGGATCCGGCAGGGCGATGACGAGGTCATCGACGAGCTGGTGACCACGCTGCAAAAGATGATGAAATAAAGGAGGAAAATGTGATGACCGAAAAATTTGTCGTCACCGGCATGACCTGCGCCGCCTGCGCCGCCCATGTGGAAAAAGCGGCCAACTCGCTGGACGGCGTGGACAGTGCCGCTGTCAACCTGATGCTGGGCACGCTGGTGTGCTCCTACGACGCCGATAAGGTCTCGCCCCAGGCCATCATCACCGCCGTGGAGGCGGCGGGCTACGGAGCCGCCCCGGCGGACGACGCCAAGCGCGACCTCCGCCGTGAGCAGGAGGCCTCGGCAAAAGCCATGGGCCGCCGGCTTTTGTGGTCTGTGGTGTGCCTTGTGCCCCTATTCTATCTCAGCATGGGCCACATGATGGGCCTGCCGGTGCCCGGCTTCATGCACCACCAGCCGCTGCTGGCGGCGCTGGTGCAGCTGGCGCTGTGCCTGCCCATCCTCATCCTCAACCGCGCCTACTTCACCGTGGGCTTCTCCCGCCTGTTCCAGGGCAGTCCCAACATGGACTCCCTGGTGGCGCTGGGCGCCGCGGCGGGACTGGTGTACAGCCTCATCGAGATGGGCCTGCTGGCCGCCGGGCAGATCACCGGCATGCCCGACCTCTACTTCGAGTCCGCCGGCATGATCCTGGCCCTTGTTACCGTGGGCAAGTATCTGGAGGAGCGCTCCAAGGGCAAGACCACCGGTGCCATCACGGCGCTGCTGGCGCTGGCCCCGGACGTGGCGGTGGTGCGCCGCAACGGCACGGAGGTCACCGTGGCCACCGACCAGATCAAGGCCGGCGAGACGGTCATCATCCGGCAGGGCGGCCGCATCCCCGTGGACGGCACCGTTACCAAGGGCAGCGGCTCCGTGGATGAATCCGCCCTCACCGGCGAGAGCATGCCCGTGGAAAAGACCCCCGGCAGCAAGGCCGTGTCCGCCACCGTCCTCACCAGCGGCTATCTGGAGATGACCGCCGACCGGGTGGGCGCGGACACCACCCTGTCCCAGATCATTCAGCTCATGGAGCAGGCCGCCTCCACCAAGGCGCCCATCAGCCGTCTGGCTGACAAGATCAGCGCCGTGTTCGTGCCGGTGGTCATCTCCATCGCCGTCCTCGCCGCCGTGCTGTGGGCGACGGTGGGCGGCATGGGCGTCCGGTTCTGCCTGTCTATCGGCATCGCCGTGCTGGTGATCTCCTGCCCCTGCGCCCTGGGTCTGGCCACCCCCGTGGCCATCACCGTGGCCACCGGCAAGGCCGCCGAAAAGGGCATCCTCATCAAATCCGCCGCCAGTCTGGAGCTGATGGGCCGCGTCAACACCGTGGTGCTGGACAAGACCGGCACCGTCACCGAGGGCAGGCCCCAGGTCACCGACGTGCTGTGCGCCGGCGGCGTCACCGAGGAGGAACTGCTGTGCGCCGCCGCCTCGCTGGAAAAGCCCTCCGGCCACCCGCTGGCCGACGCCATCGTGCAGGAGGCAGAACGCCGGAGCATCCCCCTGTGCGCCGTGTCCGATTTCGCCACCGTGGCCGGCGGCGGCGTGCAGGCCGTGCTGGACGGCAAGACCCTCTATGCCGGCAATGACCGCTACATGACCCTGGTCGGCGCGGGCACCTCCGCGCTGGCGGACGCGGCGGCGCAGCTGGCCGCGCAGGGCAAAACGCCCCTGTACTTCGCCGAGGAGCACCGTCTGCTGGGCGTCATCGCCGTGGCGGACGTGGTGAAGCCCGACAGTGCCGCCGCCATCGCCGCCCTGCGCCGCAGTGGCTGCGAGGTGGTGCTGCTCACCGGCGACAACCAGCGCACCGCCGAGGCCATCGCCCGTCAGGTGGGCGTGGACCGCGTCATCGCCCAGGTGCTGCCCCAGGACAAGGCCCGCTGCATCGAGGCGCTCCAGAAGGAGGGCCGGCTGGTGGCCATGGTGGGCGACGGCGTCAACGACGCCCCGGCGCTGGTGACGGCGGACGTGGGCCTTGCCATCGGCGCCGGCACCGACGTGGCCATCGAGGCGGCGGACGTGGTGCTGATGCGCAGCAGCCTTATGGACATCGTGGACGCGGCGGCGCTGTCCCGCGCCACCCTGCGGAACATCCGCCAGAACCTGTTCTGGGCGTTCTTCTACAACTCCATCGGCATCCCCGTGGCCGCCGGCGTGCTGTACCCCGCCTTCCAGATCACCCTGAATCCCATGATCGCCGCGGCCGCCATGAGCCTCAGCTCCGTGTGCGTGGTGTCCAACGCCCTGCGGCTCCGGAGCTGGAAAGGCTCCCGGCCTGACAGCCGCGTTTCCCTTGACAAGTCCGCCGCCCTGACGGACAATACAGATGTGAATACCGCCGCACCCGCGGCGCAGCAGGAGGAACCTACGATGCAGAAGACCCTTACCATCGAGGGCATGATGTGTGCCCACTGCGTGGCCCATGTGGAAAAGGCGCTCAACGCCCTGCCCGGCGTCACCGCCGTCGTGGACCTGGACAGCAAGACCGCCGTGGTCACCGGCGACGCCAGCGACGAGGCTCTGAAAAAGGCCGTGGCCGACGCCGGCTATCAGGTCACCGGCATCCGCTGACCCCCGCGGCAGCGCAGCAGAAAAGGACGGCGCACCCCCTCCGGTGCGCCGTCCTTTTTTACGCTCTGCCATGCGGCGTGCCCCCTCAGACGCGCCGTATGTCCGTCCTCTATGCCTGCCGCTTCTTCAGCTTCAGCTGAAGACGGTCGGCGATCATGGCGATGAACTCGCTGTTGGTGGGCTTGCCCTTGGCGGAGTTCACCGTGTACCCGAAGTACTTCTGCAGCGTCTCCAGATCACCCCGGTCCCACGCCACCTCGATGGCGTGCCGGATGGCCCTCTCCACCCGGCTGGGCGTGGTGCTGAAGCGCTTGGCCACCTCGGGATACAGCACCTTGGTCACCGCGTTGATGACCTCCATGTCGTCCACCGTGATGATAATGGCCTCCCGCAGGTACTGGTAGCCCTTGATGTGGGCCGGCACGCCGATCTCGTGGATGATGGCCGTGACCATGCCCTCCAGCTGGGGCGCCGGCTCCCGCTGGGCCGGCGGCGCCACCGCCCGCCGCATGTGCTCCATCAGCGATGCCTCGCTGACGGGCTTCGGCAGGAAAAAGTACGCCCCCAGATCCACCGCCTCGTGGATCATCCTGTCGTTGTAAAAGGCGGACAGCACGATGGTGCGGGGCCGCTCCTCCCTCTCCCGGAGCTGCCGCAGCACGCCGATGCCGTCCAGTACCGGCAGCATGGTGTCCATCAGCAGGATCTGCGGATGCGTCTCCGCCACCATCGCCGCCACCTGGCCGCCGTCCCCCGTTTCGCCTACCACCTGGAACTCTCCGGTCTCCTCCAGAGCCTCCCGCAGCAATAGTCGGAACTCTCCGCTGGCGTCGGCCAGCATGACTCGTATTTTGGTGTCCATTTTCTTCCCCCGTCCTTTTCGATTCGCATTTGAGCCACCGTTTCGCAGTTATCCAACAATTCTCGGTGACCCGCTATAAAAATTAGCACAATGAGACATCGTATGCAAGGGTTTTCTGTCGATTATTCCTATGTTTTACTTAGAATTTTCCGATAAAGTTGTAGCTTTTACACAGAATTAACGCTTTCTCTTGGTTTCGACGTCCTCTGTCTTTTCCTGACTTTTTTCGCACAGCGAAATTTTCCGCTTTTTGCACCCTGTGCTTGCCAGCCCCCGGTCTTTGTGCTATTCTATAAGGTATGCAAACGGAGGGAGGCGGAAAAATGTCTCTTGCGGACAAGCGGCTGTTCCTGCTGGACATGGACGGCACACTCTATCTGGATGACCGGCTGTTCCACAGGGTGCCGGAATTTCTGTCCCACATCCGCCGCATCGGCGGACGCTATCTGTTCCTGACCAACAACTCCTCCCGGGGCGTGGAGGGCTACATCGAAAAGCTCTCCCGCATGGGCATCCCCACCGGGCGGGAGGATTACCTCACCTCCGTGGATGCCGCCATCGACCATCTGCGCCGCTGCCACCCTGGAAAGAGGTGCTATGTGTTCGGCACCCGCTCGTTCCTCTCCCAGCTGCGGGAGGCCGGCATCCCCGTCACCGACCGGCTGGAGGACGGCATCGACATCCTGCTGTGCGGCTTCGACCGGGAGCTGACGTTCCAGAAGCTGGAGGATGCCTGCATCCTGCTGAACCGGGGCGTCACATGGCTGGCCACCAATCCCGACTGGGTCTGCCCCACCTGGTACGGCTCCGTTCCCGACTGCGGCAGCGTCTGCCGCATGCTGACCACCGCCACCGGCCGCGAGCCGCTGTTTCTGGGCAAGCCCCGGCCCGCCATGGCGGAGCTGGCCCTGCGCCGCACCGGCTTTGCGCCGGAGCAGGCTGTCATCATCGGCGACCGGCTGTACACCGACATCGCCTGCGGCGTCAACGCCGGCATCGACAGCATCTTCGTGCTGTCCGGCGAGGGCACGGAGGCGGACATCGCCCAATACGGCATCCATCCCACGTGGATCTTTTCTGACATCGCGGCCCTGTACCGCCAACTGGAGGAAACGCTATGAAACTCAACTACAAGCGCACCATCATGGTAGGCTTTGCCTTCTTCCTCATCTGCGCCTTCTGGCAGGCCTATGACAACACCATCCCCCTGATCCTGACCAACAAGTTCGGCATGAGCCAGACCTGGTCCGGCGTCATCATGGCGCTGGACAACGTGCTGGCGCTGTTCCTGCTGCCCCTGTTCGGCCACATCTCCGACAAGTGCACCAGCCGCCATGGCCGCCGGACGCCCTTCATCGTCATCGGTACCCTCATCGCCGCGGTGGCGCTGGTCTGCCTGTCCTTCGTGGACAACGCCCAGCTGAAAAACCTGCGTGAGGTGTCCGCCATCGACGACCCCGCCGCCCTTGCCACCATCTATCAGGAGGAGAAGGACGCCACGCTGCTGACCCCCTCCGGCGAGAAGTTCATCCTCAGCCAGAGGTTCACGGAAGCGGAGTTCACCGCCATCCGAAGCCAGCTCACCGACGGTGAGACCACCGTCACCAACCCGGATTACACCAACTATGTGGTGCCCGCCCGGCAGGCCTGCGCCTGGCAGATGACGGCGGAGCACCCCTCCACATTGATCTTCTTCGTGGTGCTGCTGCTCATCATTCTGGTGGCCATGGCCACGTTCCGCTCCCCCGCCGTGGCCCTGATGCCCGACGTGACGCTGAAGCCCCTGCGCTCCAAGGCCAACGCCGTCATCAACCTCATGGGCTCCGCCGGCGGCATTCTGGTGCTGGCGCTGGGCATGGTGTTCGCCACCTCCGCCGTCCGCAACAGCCTCATGAGCTACACCGGCTACTTCGGCGTCATCGCGGCGCTGATGCTGGCGGCGCTGGTGATCTTCCTGCTCACCGTCCGCGAGCCGGAGTGGGCCGCGGAGATGCAGCAGCAGGCCGTGGCCGCCGGACTGGAGGAGCAGTCCGAGGCCGACGACCCCACCGCCAGCCGCAAGCTGTCCGCCGACGAGGTCAGGAGTCTGATCTTCATCCTGCTGTCCATCGTGCTGTGGTTCTTCGGCTACAACGCCGTCACCAGCAAATACTCCGTCTACGCCAGCAACATCCTGCACAAGGACTATAACCTGACCCTCATCATCGCCCAGGCCGCGGCCATCGTGGCCTACCTGCCCGTGGGCTTCATCGCCAGCAAGGTGGGCCGCAAAAAGACCATCCTGGCCGGCGTGGTCATGCTCACCGCCGCGTTCACCGTGGCCGCCTTCCTCAATGCCGACAGCCCCACCATGCTGATGAACGCCATGTTCGCGCTGGCCGGCATCGGCTGGGCCACCATCAACGTCAACTCCTTCCCCATGGTGGTGGAGCTGGCCTCCGGCGGCGACGTGGGCAAGTACACCGGCTTCTACTACACCGCCTCCATGGCGGCGCAGGTGGCCACCCCCATGGTGTCCGGCCTGCTGATGGACCAGTTCGGCATGCACGTTCTGTTCCCCTACGCCGCCGTGTTCACGGCGCTGGCCTTCTTCACCATGCTCATGGTGAAGCACGGCGACAGCAAGCCCGAGGCAAAGGTCGGCATCGAAGTTCTGGAAGATCTGGAGGCGGACTGATATGACCATCGTATATATTCTCCTGGGCCTGCTGGTGCTGCTGTGCCTGCTGTATGTCCTGTGCCTGCGCTGCCGCCGCCGTAAGGACTGGGCGCGCTTCCGCAAATGGCGCTTCGCCCACCGCGGCTTCCACGACAAGCCCCGCATCCCCGAAAACTCCATCCCCGCCTTCCGCCGTGCCGTCCAGTGCGGCTTCGGCGCGGAGCTGGATGTCCATCTCATGAAGGACGGCCATCTGGCCGTCATCCACGACGCCTCCCTGCTGCGCACCGCCGGCGCGGACGTGCTGGTGGAGGACCTGACGGCGGAGGATCTGAAAAACTACACGCTGGAGGGCACGGAGCACCACATCCCCCTGCTGGAGGAGGTGCTGCCCATCTTCGCCGGCAAGGCCCCCCTCATCGTGGAGCTGAAGGCCGAGCGTGGCAACGCCGACGCGCTGGCCGCCGCTGCCTGCAAACTGCTGGATAAGTACCATGTCACCTACTGCATCGAGTCCTTTGACCCCCGATGCCTTATGTGGCTGTGGGCCAACCATCCCGACGTGGTGCGGGGCCAGCTGTCCGAGAACTTCCAGCGCCACGGCGACGCGCAGGACCTGCCCGGCGCGGTGCGCTGGGTGCTGAGCAATCTGCTGCTGAACGCCCGCACCCGTCCCGACTTCATCGCCTACCGCTTCGAGGACCGGAAGGCCCTGTCCCTCCGTCTGTGCCGCGGGCTGTACGGCGCACAGGAGTTCAGCTGGACCATCCGCTCCAAAGCGGACATGGACGCCGCCGAGCAGGACGGCGCGCTGGTCATCTTTGAATGCTTCGATCCAAGGGGGTAACTACCGATGAGAGTCATCACCGGCTCTGCCCGTGGCAGAGTGCTAAAGGAGCTGCAGGGCATGGAGACGCGCCCCACCACCGGCAAGGTGAAGGAGAGCCTGTTTTCCATCATCCAGTTCGACATTGAGGGCCGCCGCGTGCTGGACCTGTTTGCCGGCACCGGCCAGCTGGGCATCGAGGCCCTGAGCCGCGGCGCGGCGGAGTGCGTGTTCATCGACCGCCGCCCCGACGCCGTCAAGCTCATTCAGGAGAATCTGGCCCTGTGCCGGCTGGCGGACCGTGCCCGGGTCCGGCAGGGCGACGCCCTGCCTTATCTCCGCAGCGGCGAAAAGTTTGATCTGGTGTTTCTGGATCCTCCCTACGCCTCCGGCCTGCTGGAACAGGCGCTGACGGATATCGCAGCGTTTGACATTTGCCGCCAGCATGGTATAATCGTAGCGGAAAGTGCCGCGGACACGGTTTTGCCCGCACTTCCGGCCCCCTATCGGCTGTACCGCGAGTACCGGTACGGCAAGATCAAGCTGACGGTGTTCCATCGCGGCGGAAACGAGGACTGACCATGAAGATCGCCATTTATCCCGGCAGCTTCGACCCCATCACACTGGGCCATCTGGACATCATCCGCCGGGGCGCGGCTTGCTTTGACAAGCTGTATGTCTGCGTCATGGTCAACTGCGAGAAGAAGCTGCCCATGTTCACGCCGGAGCGCCGGCTGGAGCTGATCCGCCGCAGCGTGGCGGACATCCCCAACGTGGAGGTGGAGAACTGGAGCGGCCTGCTGGCGGACTACGCCCGTGAAAAGGGCGCCCACATCCTGCTCAAGGGCGTGCGCAACGCCACGGACTGGGACATGGAGCTGCAGATGGCCCGCATCAACCAGGGCATCCTGCCGGGTCTGGAAACGCTGCTGCTGCCCGCCAGCGCAGAGTACGAGCATTTCAGCTCCACCATGGCCCGCGAGATGATCCGCTACGGCCAGCCGCTGGAAAAGTATCTGCCGGCGCCCATCGCCGAGGAATTGGAAAAAACGCGGGGCTGACGTCCTGCCAGAAACTTAGAAAGGAACCAGGGATATGGAAGAAAAGGATGTGCAGCGACTGCTGGATATGCTCTACGGCATGATCGACGAGGCCAAGAGCGCCGCCTTCAGCTCCGACAAATGCATCATCAACCGCGATGAGGCGCTGGATCTGCTGGACGAGATCCGCGCCAAGCTCCCGCTGGAGCTGAAAAAGGCACGGGAGCTGATCGCCGCCCGCACCGAGTATGTGGCCGGCGCCAAAAAGGAAGTGGAGAAGATGCTGCGTCAGGCGGAGCTGGACGCCAAGGTCATCGTCTCCGAGAGCGAGACCATCCAGCTGGCCCGCCAGAAGAGCAGCGAGATCGTCCGCCGCGCCGAGGAGCGCACCCGCGAGCTGTATCATGTGGCCAACACCTACACCGAGGACGCCCTGCGCCGCACAGAGGAGGCCATCCAGATGGCCCTCACCGAGGTACAGGAATCCCGTGTCCGTTTCCGCGCCGCCAGCCAGGAGCAGATGCAGGCCCAGCGCGCCGAGCTGAACCGCACCGCCGCCGGCGAGGACGCCCCCAAGACGGAGGACAGCGCCCAGTAACGCCCCCTCTGTTCCCTTTGTTAAAAATCACCGAATATTCTCCGAGCATTTCTACATTTCCCACAATCGAATAACATCTTGTGGCACTTCAAACCGGTAGACACTATATTTTGTGTCTACCGGTTTTTTGCGCCTCTGTCCCTCGAACATGCGTTTTAACCCGCACCCGTTTTCCCCTGTTTTCTGGAAAAAACTGGCGCTTTTGCAGCCTCCGCCGGGGGAAACTTCTGCTTGCAATTTCATAACGCATTATGTATACTAATCCCGTGAGTGGTGGATTGTGGGGGAAGTGCCCCTTTTTGTGGGGGATCATCCCACGGTTTTCCACCGATCACCCGATTTCACACGAGAGGAGGCGGCCCCATGACCGGTCAGTTCAGCCACAATATCGACGCCAAGGGCCGCCTGTTCATTCCGGCCTCCCTCCGCAAGGAGCTGGGCCAGACGTTCCATGTCACCGTGGGACAGGACCACTGCCTGTCCGTCTACTCCGACGAGAGCTGGGCCGCCTTCATGGCCCGGCTGAAGGAGCTGTCCTACAACGAGGTGAAAAAGCTCCGCGCCCTGTTCGCCTACGCGGCGGACTGCGAGCCGGACTCCCAGGGCCGCATCCTCATCCCCGCCAAGCTGCGGGAGTACGCGGGCCTGACCAAGGAGGTCGTGGTGGTGGGCAGCTTCGACCGCGCCGAGATCTGGAGCGCCGAGCGCTGGGCCGCCATCGAGGACGAGGCCTTCTCCTCCGGCGCGCTGGAGCAGGCCATGGCGGAAATGGGGCTGTGACCCATGTCTGACTGCATCAACGAAAAGGATTACGGCCACAAGCCGGTCCTCCTTCAGGAATGTCTGGACGCGCTGGCCATCCGGCCTGACGGCGTCTATGTGGACGGCACGCTGGGCCGCGCCGGCCACTCGCTGGAGATCGTCCGCCGCCTGACGGCGGGCGGCCGCCTTATCGGCATCGACCGCGACCAGACGGCCATTGACGCCGCTCAGGAGCGGCTGGCCCCCTATCTGGACCGGGTCACCCTGGTCCACAGCAACTTCGACCGCATCGGCGATATCCTCGCCGAGCTTCATATCCCCGGCGTCGACGGGATGCTCTTTGATCTGGGCGTCTCCTCCCCCCAGCTGGACGACGCCGCCCGGGGCTTTTCCTACATGCACGACGCCCCGCTGGACATGCGCATGGACCGCACGGCCCCTCTCACCGCCCGCGACGTGGTGAACGACTGGCCCTATGAGGAGCTGCGCCGCATCCTCTACGACTTTGGCGAGGAGCGCTATGCCCCCGCCATCGCCCGCCGCATCGTGCAGACCCGGGAGCAGACCCCCATCGAGACGACGCTGCAACTGGTGGACATCATCCGTTCCGCCATGCCCCCCGCCGCTCTCCGGGAAAAGCAGCATCCCGCCAAGCGCAGCTTTCAGGCCATCCGCATCGCCGTCAACGGCGAGCTGGACGCCCTGCCCCCCATGCTGGAGGCCGCCGTGTCCCACCTGAACGCAGGCGGCCGTCTGGCCGTCATCTCCTTCCACTCGCTGGAGGACCGCATCATCAAAAAGACCATGCAGGCGCTGGCCACCGGCTGCACCTGCCCGCCTGATTTCCCCGTCTGTGTCTGCGGCAAAAAGCCGAAGATACGGCTGGTCAGCCGCAAGCCCATTGTATCCGGCGACGCGGAGCTGGCCGAAAACCCCCGTGCCCGCAGTGCCAAGCTCCGGGTAGCGGAAAAGCTCTGACGCAGAGCGCGCCATTTTTCCGGAGAGGAGTGACCGTCCCTTGGCCCAGCCCTATCGCAAAAACGCCGTCTACGGCAGTCTGGCCTACGACCTGGATGCCCTGGCACGGGAACGCCAGCTGGAGGATGCCGGCAAGCTGCCCCAGAAGCAGCCCGCCCCTCAGCCCCAGCCTCTCCCCCGCCGTCAGACACAGACCCGCGCCGCCGCCCGCCCCTCTCCTCTGGTCGCCCTCGGCACCGTGGTGCTGCTGGCGCTGGTGGTGGTGCTGATGCTGGGCTATGTCACGCTCACCGACGTGTCCGGCAGCGTCTCCTCCATCAAGCGGGAGATCGAAGCCCTGGACGAGCAACACATCGCCCTGCTGACGGAGTACGAAAAGACCTTCGACCTGACCACCGTCAAGGCGGCGGCCGAGGCCGCCGGCATGTCCAAGCCCACCAGCGGCCAGATCCAGTATATCGACCTGTCCGGCGACGACAGCGTCACGCTCTACAAGGCCGAGGGCAGCGCCGCGCTGGGCGGCCTGCTGGATAAGCTGGAGCGGGGCTGGGACTATGTGCTGGAATATTTCCGCTGACAGCGGCCATATCATGAGGCAGTGAGGAGTAAGAAGGCGACTTCTTGCTCCTTGCTTGGTATTCGAGAACCCGTCCGGCACCGGTAAAACCGCGCCGGGCCTTGCTTTCGGAGGCAGAAAACGTGTCAGATCCCAAACGTAAAGATGAAAATATCCGCCGCGCCAACCGGGTCATCCAGACCCGGTCCTTCGTGCTGATGCTCATCATGGGCGTAGCCATGTTCGTGCTGCTGTTCTTCCAGCTTTTCGACCTGCAGATCATCCGCCACGAGGAGCTGCAGAGCAAAGCCGTGAACCAGCAGACCCGCCGCACGGTGGTCACCGCCTCCCGCGGCACCATCTACGACCGCACCGGCAACATCATGGCCATCTCCGCCAGTGCCGAGACCATCATCCTCTCCCCGCTGGAGATCGACAACGCCGTCAACGACAAGGATGATCCCGTGTCGTGGACGAAGGACTCCCTGGCCGCCGGCCTTGCCGAGATCCTGGGCAGCGACGCCTCCTCCATCCGCAAGCGCATGGACAACACCAAGTCCCAGTACGAGGTCATCAAGCTCCGCGCCGAGGAGGAGACGGCCAACGCCGTCCGCACCTACATCAGCGAGAACAAGATCGTGGGCGTCCATCTGGTGGCCGACGCCAAGCGCTACTATCCCTACGGCTCTCTGGCCTCCCACGTCATCGGCTTCGTAGGCGACGAGAACACCGGCCTGTACGGGCTGGAGGCCCGCTACGAGGAGGCGCTGGAGGGTCAGAGCGGCCTTGTGGTGTCCGCCAAGGACAACGCCGGCAACGACATGATGTACGCCTACGAGCAGTATTTTGCCGCTCAGAACGGCAGCGACCTGACGCTGACGCTGGACGCCACCATCCAGTACTATCTGGAAAAGGGCCTTGAGTCCATGACCGACAAATTTGCCGCCGCCAACGGCGCCACCGGCATCATCATGGACGTCAAAACCGGCGGCATCCTGGCCATGGCCTCCTACCCCAACTACGACCTCAACGACTTCTCCGCCGTGCAGGATAAGACCCTGCTGGAGCGGATGGAGCGGGGCGAGGGCACGCTGGCCGACATGCAGCTGCTCCAGTGGCGCAACAAGGCGCTGAACGACACCTACGAGCCCGGCTCCACCTTCAAGATCCTGACGCTGGCCGCCTCGCTGGAGGAGGGTGTCATCGACATGAACACCACCGTCAACTGCAATGGCTTCGTCAACATCTCCAACTACACCATCCACTGCTCCAACAAGGCCGGCCACGGCCTGCAGACGCTGGTGCAGTCCGTGGGGAACTCCTGCAACCCCGCCTTCATCTCCTACGGTCTGAAGCTGGGCAGCACCACGTTCTACAACTACATGAAGGCCTTCGGCCTCATGGACGACACCGGCATTGACCTGGGCGGCGAGGCCGTGGGCATCTTTGCCGACCCCGCCAGCTTCACCCAGCTGGACCTGGCCTGCTACGCCTTCGGCCAGAACTTCAACGTCACCCCCATCGCCCTTATCACGGCCCAGGCCGCCTGCATCAACGGCGGCTACCTCCGCAGCCCCTATCTGGTGGAGCGCATCACCGACTCCAACGGCAGCGTCACCTACCAGCACGACAGCACCCCCATCCGCCAGGTCATCAGCGAGGAGACATCCGCCACCGTGCGGGAGTGTCTGGAGTATGTGGTGGCCAGCGGCACCGGCAAAAACGGTCAGGTGGCCGGCTACCGCATCGGCGGCAAGACCGGTACGGCCGATAAGGGCCAGACCGGCGACGTGGTGGTGTCCTTCCTCTGCTTCGCCCCTGCCGACGACCCGCAGGTCATCATGCTGCTGACCATGGACACCCCCAGCCGTTCCACCGGCACCTACGTCTCCGGCGGCAACATGGTGGCCCCCACCGCCAGCTCCATCATGGCCGAGGTGCTGCCCTATCTGGGCGTGGAGCCCAGCTACTCCGCCGAGGAGCTGCTGGGCATGGATACCACCGTGCCCAACGTCATCGGCATGTCCGTGGAGGAGGCCAAGAGCAAGCTCACCGAGCGGGGCCTCAGCTGCAAGATCAGCGGCGACGGCGAGACCGTCACCGACCAGACCCCCGCCGGCGGTGCCATCATCCCCGGCAAATCCGCCGTCATCCTGTACGCCGGCGCGGATAAGTCCACCGCCAAGTGCAAGGTGCCCCACCTTGTCGGCAAGACGCCATCTGAGGCCAACACCGCCGCCACCGGCGCCGGGCTGTTCATCCGCTTCTCCGGCACCACCGGCAGCGAGTCCTCCTCCGTCCGCGTGCTGTCCCAATCCATCGAGGAGGGCACGGAGGTGGATGCCGGCACGGTCATCACCGTCCAGCTGGGCGACACCTCCGTCACGGACTGACCGCCCCACGATTTTCCCAGAGAACCGCACAGATTTCCCTTTTCTGCGCAAATTCTGCCTGCTATAATAGGGGCGAAAACCTGCTGCAAAGGAGACGTTTGTATGAAACTCAGCGAAATTTTGAAGGATCTGACCATTCTCGATACCAACGCCGACCTGAACGCCGACATTGCCGATGTCTGCTACGACTCCCGCCAGGCCAAGCCGGGCAGCCTGTTCGTGGCCATCACCGGCGCGGAGACGGACGGTCATAAATATATCCCCATGGCCCGCGATAAGGGCGCGGCCTGTGTTGTCTGCCAGCATGCACCGGAGACCGATATCCCCTATGTGGTGGTGGAGGACTCCCGCCGGGCGCTGGCGGTCATCGCCTGCAATTGGTTCGACCACCCCTCCCGGGAGCTGACCATGATCGGCGTCACCGGCACCAGCGGCAAGACCACCTCCACCTACCTCATCAAGAGCATTCTGGAGCAGAAGGCCGGCGCTAAGGTGGGTCTCATCGGCACCATCCAGAACATGATCGGCAGCGAGGTGCTCCACACGGAGCGCACCACGCCGGAGTCCTTCGAACTGCAGAAGCTGCTGCGGCAGATGTCCGACGCCGGCTGCACCCATGTGGTCATGGAGGTCTCCTCCCACGCCCTGGTGCTGGACCGGGTCTACGGCATCCGCTTCGCCGTGGGCATCTTTACCAACCTCAGTCAGGATCATCTGGACTTCCACCACACCATGGAGGCCTACTGCGACGCCAAGGCCATCCTCTTCGACCGCTGCGACGTGGGCATCTACAACGCCGACGACCCGTGGCACCGGCGGCTGCTGCAAAACGCCAAGTGCCCCCGGCTGTTCTCCTATGCCATCCACGCCGACGCGGACCTGAAGGCCAAGTCCGTGCAGCTCCACCCCGGCAGCGTATCCTTCGACGCCGAGGCGGACACGGAGTGGACCCATGTACAGGTAGGCATTCCCGCCCAGTTCACGGTATATAATACGCTGGATGCCATGGCCTGCTGCTGGAACCTGGGCGTACCGCTGACGGAGTGCGCCGACGCGCTGGCCCGGAACCACGGCGTCAAGGGCCGCATGGAGATCATCCCCACCCCCGGCAGGGACTACACCATCCTCAACGACTACTCCCACAAGCCCGATGCACTGGAAAACGTGCTGGAATCGGTGAACGGCTTCGCCAAGGGCCGCACCGTGGTGCTGTTCGGCTGCGGCGGCGACCGGGATAAGACGAAGCGCCCCGTCATGGGCGGTATCGCCGCCCGGCTGGCGGACTTCGTCATCGTCACCAGCGACAACCCCCGCACCGAGGACCCGCAGGCCATCATCGACGACATTCTGGCGGGCATGCGGGATACCGATACCCCCTATGTGGCCATCCCCGACCGGGTGGAGGCCATCCACTACGCCATGGATCACGCCCGGCCCGGCGACGTTATCATTCTGGCCGGCAAGGGCCACGAGGACTATCAGGAGATCGACCACGTCCACTATCCCATGGATGAGCGGGTCATCGTGGCGGACTACCTGAAGCATTAACAGATCAAAGAGAGCCGCCGGGGCCCGTCCCCGGCGGGAAGGAGCGAAGCATTATGGGAATCATGGAGATCGTGCTGCCGGCTGTGGTCAGCTTTATCGTCACCGCCATCGCGGGCAAGCTGCTGATCCCGGCGCTGGTGCGGCTGAAGGCCGGCCAGTCCATCAAGGAGATCGGCCCCACCTGGCACATGACCAAGCAGGGCACCCCCACCATGGGCGGCCTGATGTTCATCATCGGCATCGGCCTGACCATCGTGGTGCTGGGCTGGCGGCGGATGATGGCGGGCGAGTTCGTCCACCTGTATGTCTATCTGTTCGCGCTGGTGTTCGGCCTCATCGGCTACATCGACGATTATCAGAAGGTAAAGCACCACCACAACACCGGCCTGACCGCGCTGCAAAAGTTTGTGCTGCAGCTGGCGGCGGCGGTGGCATTCCTCTGCCTCATGCGGTACGAGGGGATGCTCAGCCCCAACCTGTACATCCCGTTCTGGAACACCCATCTGGTGCTGCCGTGGACGGTGTACCTCATCTTCGCCGCCTTCGTCATCGTGGGCACCGTCAACGCCGTCAACATCACCGACGGTCTGGACGGCCTCAGCTCCAGTGTAACGCTGCCGGTGGCGGTGTTCTTCGCGGTCATGGCCGTGGTCTGGCCGGGCTTTGCCCAGCTGGGCACGTTTGCCGCCGCCATGGCCGGTGGCCTGTGCGGTTTCCTGCTGTATAACCACTACCCCGCCAAGGTGTTCATGGGCGACACTGGCTCCCTGTTCCTGGGCGGCGCGGTGGCGGCGCTGGCCTTCGCCTACGACATGCCGCTGGTGCTGCTGCTGGTGGGCATCGTCTACATCTGCGAGACGCTGTCCGACATCATCCAGGTGACGTACTTCAAGCTCACCCACGGCAAGCGCATTTTCAAAATGGCGCCGCTGCACCACCACTTCGAGATGTGCGGCTGGAAGGAGACAAAGATCGTGGCGGTGTTCTCCACCGTCAGCGCGCTGTTCTGCCTGCTGGCCTACTTCGCCGTGTATCAGCGCTTCAGCTTCTGAGAAAATACAGGATCACATACATGATGAAATGCATGTTGAAGCGGTTTTTCGTTCATGATGTACTTCATCAGGGCATTATCTGACTGACAGAATATGGGAAAGGAGGGACAGCCGTGACCCGGGAGGAATATCGGGCGCAGAAGGCCGCCAAGGAGCGGATGCGCCAGACGGAGCAGAAGCACAAGCAGGCCGCCAAGGGCTCCATGGACCTGCCCTTTCTGATCCTGACGGTGCTTCTGACGGTGGTCGGCCTCATCATGCTGTTCTCCGCCAGCTTCCCCCGTGCCTACTACGACACCGGGGACGGCACCTATTATTTCAAGCGGCAGGCGCTGTTTGCCGCGGTGGGCATGGCGGCCATGTTCGTGGTGGCTAAGATCAACTATCAGCGCTGGCGCGGCGCCTCCCGGATCCTGGTGGGGCTGGCGCTGTTCCTGCTGATCCTGGTCATCATCCCCCATAACCCGCTGGCCATCACCGCCAACAACGCCACCCGGTGGCTGGGCATCAAGGGCGTGTTCCAGTTCCAGCCGTCGGAGATCGCCAAGCTGGCGGTCATCGTCTACTTCGCCGACACCATCTCCAAGAAAAAGGAAAAAATGCTGACGTGGCGGCAGGGCATTCTGCCCTATGTGGCGCTGCTGGGCGTCATCTCCGTGCTGATGATGCTGGAGCCCCACCTGTCCGGTACGGTGCTGATCCTGTGCACCGGCGCGGTGCTGATGATCGTGGGCGGCATACAGGGCTGGCTGGTGGCCACCGGCGTAGGCGGCGTGGCCGCCCTGGGCTTTCTGTTTATCAAGCTGGCAGAAAAGGGCATCATCAAATACGGCGCGGCCCGCATCGCCATGTGGCATGACCCGTGGCTGGACTATTCCGGCGACGGCTATCAGCTGGCCCAGAGCCTGATCACCATCGGCTCCGGCGGCCTGCTGGGCGTGGGCTTCGGCCGCAGCCGCCAGAAGTTCCTCTACCTGCCGGAGCAGTACAACGACTTCATCTTTTCCGTGGTGTGCGAGGAGCTGGGGCTGATCGGCGCCTGCGTCATCATGCTGATCTTCGCCCTGCTGATCCTGCGGGGCTTCTGGATCGCCCTCCACGCCCGCGACCGGTTCGGCGCGCTGCTGGTGGTGGGCATCATGACCCATCTGGCGCTTCAGACATTCCTGAACATCGCGGTGGTATCCGGCTTCGTGCCCACCACCGGCATCTCCCTGCCGTTCTTCAGCTACGGCGGCACGGCGCTGTGCCTGCAGCTGGTGGAAATGGGCATCGTGCTCAGCGTGTCGCGGCAGATACCCGCGCCAAAGGCGGGGTGACACGCCCCACCGCGGCAAGATCCGACAACAAATCGTATCTTTTTCCAGAAAAATTACGGAACGTATATAAAATAGCACGAGGAGTTTGCGATGAGAGTGATCTTCACCTGCGGAGGCACCGCGGGACATGTGAATCCGGCGCTGGCGCTGGCAGGCCTTATGCGGCAGCGCGACCCCGACACCGCCGTGCTGTTCGTGGGCACTCCCGACGGCATGGAGCGGGATCTGGCATCCAAGGCGGGCTACGACTACGCTGCCGTGGAGGTGGACAGTTTCCGCCGCTCCGTAAGCCCGGAGGCCATGCGCCACAACCTCCACGCCGTAGGGGCGCTGGCCCGGTCCGGCCCGGCGGCCAAGGCCATACTGCGGACGTTCAAGCCCGATCTGGTGGTGGGCACCGGCGGCTACGCCAGCTATCCCATGGTGAAGGCGGCGGCACAGGCCCACATTCCCACGGCGGTGCACGAGAGCAACTCCGTGCCGGGGCTGACCACCCGGATGCTGGAGGAGTACGCCGATGTCATCATGGTGGGCTTTGAGGACTGCCGGCAGCACTACCGGCACCCGGAACGCATTATGGTGACAGGTACGCCGGTGCGGGGGGACTTCTTTGAGAAAACGCCGCAGCAGGCCCGGCAGGAGCTGGCCTTTGACGACGGGCGTCCCGTTGTGGTATCCTTCTGGGGCAGCCTGGGAGCCAGCCACATGAACGAGGCCATGCTGGACTTTTTCGAGGAGGAGCGGAAAAACGGCTTTCCCTTCCACCATGTCCACGCCGTCGGCAAGGGCGGCTGGGAGGCAATGGAACGCGCTTTACAGCAGCGGGGGCTGGACGCCTGCGGCGATCTGGATGTGCGGCAGTACATCTACAACATGGCAACGGTGATGCGCAGCGCCGACCTGGTGATCTGCCGGGCGGGCGCGTCCACCATCAGCGAGCTGACGGCGCTGGGGATGCCCGCCATCATGGTGCCCTCCCCCTACGTCACCAACAATCATCAGGAGAAGAACGCGCGGCTGCTGGAGGCCCACGGCGGGGCGGAGGTCCTGCTGGAGAGCGAGGCCAGCGGCAAGGCGCTGTACCGCGCGGCGGCGGATATCCTGCGCTCCCCCGACAGGCAGGCGCGGATGAAGCAGGGCATGACCCAGCTGGGCATCCCCGACGCCGCGGAGCGCATTTACCAGACGGTCATGGCGCTGGTGCGGTAAGCACGGCATTCACACCCGATGCCCGTCCCTTCATACAATGGCGTACAGCGACAATGAAGGGCGGGAGGGGTTTTATGGGGCCTATCACCATCGAGGGCGGCCACCGGCTCAGCGGCGAGGTTGCGGTGCAGGGGGCGAAAAACAGTGTGCTCCCCATTCTGGCGGCCACGCTGCTGTGCGGCGGGGCGTGCAGGATCCAGCGGTGTCCGCGTCTCAGCGACGTGGACGCGGCGGCGGACATCCTGCGGTACTTAGGGTGCCGGGTGGACTGGGAGGACGGCGACCTGCTGGTGGACAGCAGCGTGCTGACCCGGTGCGACATCCCACAGACGCTGATGCGGCGGATGCGGTCATCGGTCATCTTTTTGGGGGCCATTCTGGCCCGGTGCGGCTGGGCGGAGCTCAGCTATCCCGGTGGCTGCGAGCTGGGCCCGCGGCCCATCGACCTGCATCTGGCGGCACTGCGGACGCTGGGCGCCTCCATCGAGGAGAGCGGCGGCAAGCTGTACTGTCAGGGCCGGCGCCTTGCCGGCGGGCAGATCGTGCTGGCCATCCCCAGCGTGGGGGCCACGGAGAACGCCATGCTGGCAGCCTGCGGCGCCGAGGGCGTCACGGTCATCACCAACGCGGCGCGGGAGCCGGAGATCGTGGATCTGCAGGAGTTCCTGTGCGCCTGCGGCGCGGAGGTGCGGGGCGCGGGCGGCTCGGTCATCACGGTGGAGGGGCGCAGGCCCCTGCACGGGTGCAGCCACCGGGTCATCGGCGACCGGATCGCGGCGGCCACCTATCTGTGCGCGGCGGCGGCCTGCGGCGGCGACGTGCTGCTGCGGCAGGCGGACTGCCGGCACCTGTCCACAGTGACCACCGCCCTGCAGCAGGCGGGGTGCCGGCTGGACTGCGGCGAGGAGGACATACGGCTGCGCAGCGAAGGGCGGCTGCAGGCGGTGACGCCGGTGCGCACCGCGCCCTATCCGGGGTTCCCCACCGACTGTCAGGCCATCCTGATGGCGGCGCTGCTGCGGAGCCGGGGCACCACGGTATTTGTGGAAAACATTTTCGAGAGCCGCTACCGCCATGTGGCGGAGATGCAGCGCATGGGCGCGGACATCCGGGTCGAGGGCCGGGTGGCCGTGGTGTGCGGCGTGGAGCGGCTCCACGGAGCGGACGTGTTTGCCGCCGACCTGCGGGGCGGCGCGGCACTGGTCATCGCCGCCCTGCAGGCGGAGGGACAGTCCGCCATACATAGGACACACCACATCCAGCGGGGCTACGCGGATCTCACCGGCGATCTGGCCGGGTTGGGCGCCCGCATCCTCCAGCGGAACGAGTAAGGAGTTGCAGGTCATGGCGCGACGCAGACGGTACAACCGCAAACGGCGGAGAGGGAGCTTTGCCTTCCTCTATAAGCTGCTGGCCTTTGTGCTGATCTGCGGCGCCATCGGCCTGGCGCTGGCCATGTTCTTCAAGATCGAGGACATCGAGATCAGCGGCAACAGCCGCTACTCCAATGAGCAGATCACGGCGGCGGCGGAGGTCAGGATCGGGGACAACCTGTTCTTCCTGAACAAGTACGACGCCGCGGCACGCATCCGGCAGCAGCTGCCCTATGTGGAGACGGTGCAGTTCCGGCGGGTGCTGCCCAACAGGCTGGTGGTGCAGGTGACGGAGTGTCAGGACCCGGTGGCCATCAAGCAGGACGGCACGGTGTACCTGCTGTGCGACAAGGGGAACATCGTGGACACCGTCAGCGCCGCCAAGTGGAGCCAGTACATCCAGATCGAGGGGCTGACGCTGCTGGATCCCCAGGTGGGCGGCGAGGCGCGGGCCTCCGCCACCCAGCAGTCGGTGCTGGAGCGGCTGCTGGCGATGCTGACGCTGCTGGACGACAAGGGGATGCTGCACCAGGTGCAGGTCATCGACCTGTCCGATGCGGCCCTCATCACCATGCGGTACATGGACCGGTTCGACGTGGAGTTTTTATGGGATGCGGACTTCGACTACAAGCTGGACTATCTGGCGGCGGTGGTGGACAAGCTGGAGGCCAACGAAAAGGGCACCATCGACATGACGCAGGAGGGAAAAGCCAGCTTTATCCCCGCATAACGGGAAAAAGATGGACAAATTCCCCCGCAGCACTTGACGGGTCTTTGATTCCGTAATACAATACAAGATATAGCATTCACGCACAGAGAAACTGTCTTTTCCATACAAATTGTGGCAGGAGGAACCAACATGGCTTTTGGATTGGAGACCGGGCCGGAAAACGTCGTCAGCATCAAGGTGGTCGGCGTCGGCGGCGGCGGCAATAACGTGGTCAACCGCATGGTGCGCTCCGGCGCCCAGGGCGTGGACTTTGTGGCAGTCAATACGGACAAGCAGGCGCTGAACGCATCCAGCGCAAACTATAAGATCCAGATCGGTGAGAAGCTCACCGGCGGCAAGGGCGCCGGTTCCAACCCCGATGTGGGCCGCAAGGCCGCCGAGGAGAGCCGCAACCAGATGGCCAAGGCGCTGGAGAACACCGACATGGTGTTCATCACCGCCGGCATGGGCGGCGGCACCGGCACCGGCGCGGCACCCGTTGTGGCGGAGATCGCCCGGGAAGCGGGCATCCTCACCGTGGGCGTGGTGACAAAGCCCTTCGGCTTCGAGGGACGGCGGCGCATGGCCCAGGCCGAGCAGGGCATCGAGGAGCTGCGCAGCAAGGTGGATTCGCTGGTCATCATCCCCAACGAGCGGCTGAAGTACGCCACCGATCAGAAGATCACGTTCGCCAACGCGTTTGAGATCGCCGACGATGTGCTGCGCCAGGCGGTGCAGTCCATCTCCGACCTGATCCGCGACACCGGGTTCATCAATCTGGACTTCGCCGATGTGACGGCCATTATGAAGGACGCGGGTCTGGCCCACATGGGCGTGGGCCGCGCCGCCGGCAAGGGCAAGGCCGAGGAGGCCGCCCGGATGGCCATCTCCTCCCCCCTGCTGGAGACCTCCATCAACGGGGCCAAGGGCGTGCTCATCAATGTCACCGGCTCCATGGACATCGGTCTGGAGGAGGTGGAGCAGGCCGCCACGCTGGTGCAGCAGGCCGTGCATCCCGATGCGCTCACCATCTTCGGCGCCACCTTCGACGAGACACTGGACGACGAGATCCGCGTCACCGTCATCGCCACCGGCTTCGACGAGGAGCAGCAGGAGGCACACATCCTCTCCACCGGCGCACCCGCCCAGGAGGAGAAGAAGCCCGTGCTCCAGCCGCTGGACGAGGTGAAGGGCGAGCAGGCCCAGGATGAGATGGACAAGTCCTTTGACGAGATCCTGCGCATCTTCAACAAGGACAAGTTCTGAGAAAACGATAAAAAGAGGCTCTCCGGCTGTGCCGGAGAGCCTCTTTTTGCGTAAGGCGCTGGTATTTGGCGGCGGGGTGTGGTAGGATGGGGGAAAGCGAAAGCGCGGGACGATCCGCGGCGCGGCGTTTTGACAGGAGGTACAGGCACATGGAGTACAGAAGATTCGGAAACAGCATCGTCGCCAGAATGGATAAGGGCGAGGAGATACTTACGCAGATAAAGGAGATCGCGCAGAGGGAGCACGTCAGGCTGGCCAGCGTAACGGCGCTGGGCGCGACCAATGACTTTACCGTGGGCGTGTATAAGGTGGACGAAAAGAAATACTACGCCAACGAGTTCCAGGGGAATTTTGAGATCGTCTCCCTGACGGGGACCATCAACACGATGGGCGGCGCGTTCTATACGCACATCCACATGAGCTCGGGAAACGACCGGGGCGAGGTGTTCGGCGGGCATCTGAACCGGGCCATGGTGAGCGCCACCTGCGAGATGGTGATACAGGTGATGGACGGCGAGGTGGACAGGACCTATGACCCGGAAACGGGATTGAATGTGTTCCGGTTCTGAAAACGGCTTACGCCGCGGCGGGCTGACTCGCGGACGCTTTGCGTGCGCCGGTGTACAGCTGCGGTCAGGAAAAGGGACGTCCCGGTGGGGACGTCCCTTTTGTTACTCCACAAGGCCGTATTTCGTTTTGATGCGGTCCAGCTTTTCCAGCATCGGCTCCGCCAGCACCCACAGGAAGAACACGGTGGCGGCGGCGTGGACGCAGTCCACGGGGAAACCGGTGAGGTAATAGCTCACCAGCACCTGCCAGGTCAGGTCCTGGCTGTACAGCAGGGCGGAGACGGGGTTCATCAGGCCACCGTAAATGACGATGGACACGATGGCGCCGAACAGGCACAGCGCGCCCCGGCTGCGGCGGAGCCAGCCCTTGCGGAACAGGACGCCGGCCAGAAAGCCGATGATACCGGCGGCGAACATCTGGAAGGGCGTCCACGGCCCCTGCGAGAACAGGAAGTTGCTGGCCAGCATGGTCATGGCACCCACCAGAAAGCCCGTCTCGCCGCCGAAGGCCACGCCGGCGATGATGGTCAGGGCCAGCACCGGCTTGAACTGGGGCAGCATGAAGAAGGCGGCGCGGCCCGCCACGCCCAGTGCGCACAGCACGGCGATGACGGTCAGCTCCCGGGCCTGGGGTTTCCGCCCCTCAAAGACCATGAAGAACGGCAGCATGCAGGCCAGCAGCACCAGCAGCGCCATGAGGTAGTAGTTTTTGATGTCGAAGTAGTAGCTGCCCACGAACAGGATGGCTGGGATGCCCACCAGGATCAGGGCGGCAGCGGCCTTGGTGCGCCTGGACAGCCGCCGCTTCTGCACGGGGGTCTGCACCTGCACCGGCGGGGGCGAGCGCCGCCCGATGGCGGCGGCGGTGACGAACAGGGCGGCGATGAACAGCGCGTACTCCCACAGGGCCGACCAACCGGCGGCGGAGACGCTTCCGCCGCCCACCAGCGCCGTCAGGTCGGTGTTTCCGGCGGCGTGCCAGAAGATCACCAGCGCCAGAAGGCCCGACACGGCGGCGGTGAGCTTTCGCCACCACGGCAGCCGGGGGGGCTGCCACGCGGCGGACTCCTCCGCCACCGGGGGCAGCGGCGCGTAGGCCAGCGGCGGCGCTGGCTCCGGCGGGACATCGCCGCCGATGAGGGACATGACATCCTCCGCCGTGACGGCCTCCGGGCACAGGTCGCGGGCCATGCGGCCGGCGGAGGTGGTATAGAAGCTGTTGCCGGAGAAGAACGGGCGGGGTGCGCCCTCCGTCACCACACTGCCGTCGAAAAACAGAGCGCAGCGGTGGGCATAGCGGGCGCAGAACTCCACGTCATGGCTGACCATGACGATGGTGACGCCGCCCGCCGTCAGGGAGCGGAGGATGGCGGCAAATTCCTGCTTGAATTCGGCGTCCAGCCCCTTGGTAGGCTCGTCCAGCAGCAGTATCTCCGGGTCAAGGAGCAGCACCTTACACAGGGCGGCGCGCTGCTGCTCGCCGCCGGAGAGGTCGTAGGGATGGCGGTCCAGCAGCTCCGTCATGCGGCAGAGGGACACGGCCTGCGCCACCCGCTTTTCCCGCAGCTCGGGGGACAGCTTCTGACCGTCGAAGGCCTCGTACAGATCCTGACGGACGGTTTTCTTCACAAAGAGCGCCTGGGGGTCCTGGGGCAGCACGCCGATGCGGCCGGTGTGCCGCACCGCGCCGCGGTAGGGTGTCAGGGCGCCGCTGAGCAGATGGAGCGATGTGGTCTTGCCGGCGCCGTTGCCGCCCAGCAGGGCCAGCAGCTCCCCCTGATACACGGTGAGGTCCAGGCCCCGCACCACGTCCGGCTCCTCCGGCTCGTAGCGGAACCACAGGCCCTCCGCCGTCAGCACCGGGCCGCCGCAGGGGTGCTCCTCCTCCGGGGGCAGGGGGCACAGGGGGTGCACCGCCTGCCAGCGGCGCAGGAAGTCCCGGCCCTCCCGGACGGTGACGGGAGCGGGGTCGTCGCTGCGGACGGAGGCCCAGATCCGCATGGCGGCGGGCATGGCCAGAAACATGCCGTGGCCCCGGCCGCGCAGCTGGCGGCCTACCTCCGAGGGGGTGCCGGTACACAGCAGGCGGCCGCCGTCCAGCACGGCGGCGTGGGTGGCAAGGGGCAGCGCCTCCTCCAGCCGGTGCTCCGTCAGGAGGACGGTGGTGCCCAGCTCGCGGTTGATGCGGCCCAGCGTCTGCAGGAAGTCGGCAGCGGCGATGGGGTCCAGCTGGCTGGTAGGCTCGTCCAGGATCAGCACACGGGGCTGCATCACCATGACGGAGGCAAGGCTCAGCAGCTGCTTCTGGCCGCCGGACAGCTGATCCACCGACTTGTGGAACCAGCCCTGAATGCCGAAGAACGATGCCATCTCCGCCACGCGGCGGCGGATGGTGGGGGTGTCGCAGCCCATGCTCTCCAGCCCGAAGGCCAGCTCGTGCCAGACCTTGTCCGTCACCACCTGATGCTCCGGCGACTGGAGGACGAAGCCGATGTCCGCCGCCTGCTGCCGCAGGGGGACATCCCGCAGGGGCGTGCCCTGAAAATATACCTCCCCCTCGGTGGTGCCGTGGGGAGCGAGAACGGTCTTGAGCTGGCGCAGCAGCGTGGATTTGCCGCAGCCGGAGGGGCCGCACAGCACCCAGAACTCGCCG
>URST01000015.1 GCA_900550585.1 uncultured Eubacteriales bacterium | reverse complement strand
ATGACGGACGCGGTGCTCAGCGCCGGTACGCTGTCCCTGCTGTCGGCGGAGCTGTGAGGGGGGTGAGCGTGTGGACGTCTGGGTACAGGTCGCGGTGCCCCTCGTGGTGGCAGTGCTGACCAGCAGCGGCCTGTGGGCCGTGGTGGCTAAGCGCGTCGACAAGGGCGACGCCGAGCGGAAGATGCTGGTGGGGCTGGCCCATGACCGCATCGTGCATCTGGGCATGGTGTACGTGGACCGCGGGTACATCACGCAGGACGAGTACGAGAATCTCAACGATTATCTGTACGCGCCCTACGAAAAAATGGGCGGCAACGGCAGCGCCAAGCGGATCATGGAGGAAGTGCGGAAGCTGCCGTTGCGAAAATAGTTGCACCAAGGTACGGAACAAACCCCCGTGGTCGGGATAAAGCGGAGGTGGAATTATGAATCGTTTGGATGAGATCAGAAAAAGGCTCCTGGCAACAACGCCAGGAGCCTGGGGAAGGGTCGAGCAGGACGATGATGGAGACTGGATCGTGAGCGGCGCGGATGGCGCCTACATCGCGCAGACCAGCTATGACGGGCTCAGCGTTACCACGAGGGAAACTTGCAGAGGTGATGCTGAATTTATCGCCCACGCAAAGGAAGATATCGCGTTCTTGTTGGAGAAATTAGAAGTATATTTCAGGGAATAGCTTCGGCTTGACGCGATAGAGAGACTGCAGAACCTCGAATGTCATTTGACGCATGGTAGCATAGACGGCATCGTTATCTAATGGAGATTCTGTGCCGTCAGGCCTTGTGACCGTCCAACCTGTGAGATCGTTTGTTTTCATCACAGCAAGATCGTCACTAATTTCCGGATCAACGTGGGCGCCTCCGTCCTGATTAGCGAGAAGTTGCAAGACTTGTTTGCGGCGATAAAGGTTTTTCTTCCGATCTGAAAACACGATCTCACCACTCCAGTCCGGGAACGACAAGAGACGGTAGCGATCGTCGTTTTCAAAGAGCGGAACGTACCGGGCGGTATTGCCACCAAGTTCGAACTTAATTAAGCATTGCTGGGAAAGGAGGTTCGTGGGGTCGTATTTTTGAGCGGTACTTACGAACTGCATCTTCCTTTTCAAGTGCATTTGCCCAAGAAGGGAAGATGATGCCTTTGTGTCGTGCAAAAGGACGCGGAGCGTCACGGCCATTCGCTTCGCCTCCGTCTCGTTACCGAGGTCGTAGAGCTTGGCGGATGATTGGAGGAAACCAATTTGCTCAGTCAAATGCTTCGCTAATTCTTCTTGTGTAATCTTCACAGCCATAATTACACCTCCTTGCATGGAGTATACATCGCAAGGCGTATTTTGTCAAAAACAAAGGACAGGCCGACAGGCCGGAAAGGAAATCAAACTATGGATATCGCATCTCTGGGCATCGCAAGCGTGGCGGCCATCACCGTCATCTGCTATCTCATCGGCATGGGCGTCAAGGCCAGCGGCCTCGACAACAAGTGGATCCCGGTCATTATGGGCGTGTGCGGCCTGCTGCTGGGCATCGCGGGCATGTTCATCATCCCGGACTACCCGGCCAGCGACTACATCACCAGCGCCGCTGTGGGTATCGTCAGCGGCCTTGCTGCCACCGGCATCGACCAGATTGGCAAGCAGCTGAAGGGGGCGGGCGGCAATGGTTAAGAGGGTATACCTGTCGCCCAGCGACCAGCGGCACAACACCTATGCGGTTGGCAGCACCACGGAGGACGTGCAGTGCGGGCGCATCGCGGCGGCTTGCAAGGCTGCTCTGGAGCGCTCCGGCGTGGAGGTCATGCTGGGACAGTACGACACTATGGCAAACCGTGTGGCGGCGTCCAACCGCTTTGGGGCTGATTTGCACGTCCCCATCCACTCCAACGCCTGCAACGGAAAGGCCAGCGGTACGCATCTGTTCTGTTACAGCGGCGACCGGAACAGCGCAGGGTACAAGGCGTGTCAGGCGGTAATGGACGTACTTGGCCCGATTACGCCGGGTGCGCCGGATGTCATCCGGGCGTATCCCGCACTGTACGAGGTGAAGTACCCTGCCGCCACGACGGTGTACATCGAGACGGACTTCCACGATGTCCCCCGCATCGCGCAGTGGATCATCGACAACACCACCCTGATCGGCGAGACCATCGCCAAGGGGCTGTGCGCGGCACTGAGCGTACCCTTCGTGGAGAGCGCCAACGCGCCGGTGCCGGTGCCTGCGGAGAAGGACGCGACGCTGCCCATGCAGGTACGGATGCTCAGGCGCGGCATGGAGGGCGGAGACGTGAAGACCCTGCAAGCGGCGCTGATCGCCTACGGCTTTTCCTGCGGCGCGGCCGGAGCAGACGGAGACTTCGGTAGCGGAACTGAGGCGGCGCTGAAGAAGTTCCAGACCAAGTACGGCCTCGGCGCGGACGGCATCGCAGGCCGCGGCACCTGGGGCAAGCTGCTGGGGGAGTAAACAGACAGGGGCGCCCCCGCGAAATGTGGGAGCGCCCTTTTGCGTGAAAGAGAGGTTACGATATGCCGAATCCTAATTTGATCAGGAATCCGAAAAAAACACCCATCTCCGGCGGCGCAGCCTATATCGACGGCGGAGACAGAGGGAGCCGTACCGTGACGCAGACGCCGTCGAGGACGCCGTCCCGTTCCAATGCGTCCAGCGACAGGGGAACGGGCGTCAATATCTATGAAAAAAACGGCGTCATGACCAAGGCGGAGGGGAAGGTGCCCGCGCTGTCGCGGGATGTGCTGGGAGGCTCCGGCGGCTACCAGATCGGCCGACTGCAGGGCAACCGGTCTGCGGGCAGCTCCGCCAGCGGGACAGGTGTCTCCGGCTCCACCACGGAGTCCGCCGTGCAGGAGGAGATCAAGCGCCGGGTGAGCAACGCGGCGCAGAACGTGCAGAACGGCACCTACGGCGGGGACAACGGCTCCGGCGTGAGCACGTCCACACCCTCCGCAGCTGACGGCGGCTCCTACGGCGGGAGCGACTATGACACCGGCGACTCGGACGCTATGAGCTACGAGGACTACTACAAGAAGGTGGGCGGCGACGTGTACGAGAGCGACCTGCAGAAGGCCATCGCGTCCCGGGTAAAGCAGGCGGCAGACAGCTACAACCGCCAGAAGGAGCAGGCCGGCACTGCCTATGAGGACGCTGCCCGGCAGGCCTACATCAGCAGCATGATGTCGCAGCGGAACCTGGACCAGCAGCTGGCAGTCAACGGTATCTACGGCGGCATGGCAGACAGCCAGCGCATTGCCCTGGATGCCAGCTATCAGAACGAGGTGTCGGATCTGGAGCGGCAGTACATCGAGACGCTGGCCGACCTGGACCAAGCCATCACGGACGCACGGCTGGCGGGGGACGCACAGGCAGCAGAGCAGATGGCGAGCTATAAATCTTCGGTGCAGAGCCAGTACGCCAACTATCTCTTGCAGAAGGACCAGGAGGCGGCCAGTGCCGCCCAGTGGCAGCGGGAGTATGAGGCACAGCTGGAGCTGCAGCGCCGGCAGGCAGCGGCACAGGCGGCGGCAGACAGTGCGTCCTATGGCGGAGGTTCTTCCTACACCGGATACGGCAACGGCGGGCTGTCGGCTTCGCAGGTAGCGGAGATGCAGCAGGCGCTGGGTGTGACAGCTGACGGCGTGTGGGGCCCGCAGTCCAGCGCGGCGGCCAACGGCATGACGGCGGCGGAGGCATGGCAGGCCTATCAGGAGGCTACGCAGGGCAGCAGTCAGAGCAGATACAGCTACGGCGGCGTTAACCGGCAGAGCCGCATGTGAGCGGTCGGGAGGTACACCATGAAATTTCTGGACGACTGGAACAAGAAGAACACACAGAAGCAGGCAGGGGTGCAGCGCGCATCCCTGCCTTCCGCGCAGAAAACCACCCTGAAGGCACCGCTGCTGCTGACAAAGAGCGGCGTGGCCATGGCGGACGGCAGCGGCGGCATGAAGCTCATCACGCCGTCGGCGACGCAGCAGTCCACGCCCATCGTAAAGCCCAAGGCGGCACAGAGCACCGGGAGACAGCTGGTGAACACCGGCGCGATGATCGCGGACACCGGCAGCAACAAGCGGCAGGTGCCGGCGGTCACGGTGCCGAAGAGCAAGGCGCAGCAGACGGTGGATAACCTGCCGAACATCCGGGCCTTTGGTGCAGGGGACTACACCGGTGCGGGAAAGCTGATGGAACGCGCGGCCAAAACCGTGAAGGCGGGCGCCCTCAGTACGGCGGGCAGCGTCACGGAGCTGGCCGGACAGGCCACGCCGGTGACCGGAGAGCAGCATCTGGGGCAGTTCTCCGGACTGGGTGATCTGGGCCGCGCCGTGCGGGAGAGCCGGGAGACCGGCGAGGACATCAACACCATCACGCAGCGCATGGAGACAGAGCGCAAAAACCGGCGGAGCCAGCAGAGACAGGCCACCTTTGACGCTGCCACGCGCCTTTTTGAAAAGAGCGCACAGGCGCAGGAGGAGGCCAAGGAGGGCGCGGGCACCGTGGGCCAGTTTCTGGTGGACATGGGCGTGACCGGTACGCAGATGCTGGGGGACGCCGTGGCCAATCTGGCGCTGCCCGGCAGCGGCCTTGCCATGATGGGGATGCGTTCCTACGGCCAGGCGGCCAACGAGGCCCGGCAGCAGGGGAAGTCCGAGGAGCAGCAGTTTCTAGCCGGCCTGAAGTCGGCGGGCATCGAGACATTCACGGAGAAGATGTTCGGTGCATTCTCGAAGATCTACGGCAAGGCCGGGGCGGACGAGCTGGTGGACAAACTGGTGACGAAGCTGACCAAGAACAAGACCGGGCAGGCGCTGCTGACGTGGATCGTCAATGGTGCGGGCGAGGGCGTGGAGGAGGTGACCTCCGACGTGCTGAACCCGCTGGCCGACCGGCTGCTGCGGTTGGACAACGGCGGAGATCTGTTCACCACGGAGGACGTGGCCCAGATGGGCTATGACTTCCTGCTGGGCGCAGCCATGGGCCTTGTAGGCGGCGTGGGACAGCTGGGCCGGGGTGTGAAGCAGGGCCGGGCGCAGACGGCGGAGGACGCCTATTATGACGACCTGCGGCGCAACGGCCGGTTCAGCGCCGACGGCGCGGCCAACGCGCAGCGGGCGTCGGACGCCATGGGGCGGGCTATGCCCACTGAGTACGCCCGGATACCCCGGCTGGTGGACGCCAACGGCATGGACGCACAGCAGCGCACAGCGTGGCTGGGTGCGCTGGAGCAGATGCCGCAGGCACAGCGGAACCAGTTTGAGACGGCGGCACAGATCGCCAAGCGCTTCGGCGCCACGGTGCAGGCCCGGGTCATGCAGGAGGGCGTGCAGGGCAGCTATCAGGACGGCGTCATCTCCATCGACCCGTCGGCCACGGATCCGGTGCGGCAGGTGCTGGTCCACGAGCTGACCCACCACATGGAGAGCAGCGGCCTGTATGGCAAGTTCTCCGACGCGGCCATGCGGCTCGTGGCGGAGGACATGGGCGCGGACGTGGACACCCTGCGCCGTGCGGTGATGGACGACTACGCCCGGGCGGGGGTGACGCTGGACGAGGACGGGGCCACACGGGAGATCGTGGCCAAGTTCGCGGAGGAAAAGCTGTTCACCGACGAGGCCACCGTCCGGCGGCTGCTGGTGCAGGATCGCAATCTGTTCCAGCGCATCTATGACTGGCTGCGCGACACCGTGGCCAAGCTGCAGGGCACGCAGGAGCAGCGGCGGCTCATCGACGCACAGAACCTGTATGAAAAGGCCCTGCGTCAGGCAGAGGCCGGAACACAGGGCAGGGGGACGCAGTATGACATCAATCCGTTCCATCGAAGCAACATTGACCAGTGGCGTGCTGACGGGATGCCGGACGGTGAGGTATTCAACCTTGGCAGCACAGGACCTGTGCTGCAGGGACTGGGTGCGGCGGAAAGTGATATCTACATACAAAGCGAAAAAGTCAACACGATCCTGCAGGAACACCCGGAGATGACTTTGGAGGAGATAAAGCGCCTCCCGGAGATACTGGAAGACCCCATCCTCGTCTTGAAAAGTAAGGGCAGTGGGAAGTCTGGCAAGACAAGTCGGGTGATCCTGTTTGGGTCTGTAAAGGCACAGAACGGCCAGCCTGTTATGGCGGTAATGGATCTGCGCCCATATGAAAACGGCCTGCTGGTGGCGGATATGCAGAAAGTAAACAGCGCGTACACGAAGAAGAATCTGGCATCCTTTATCGAGAGCAGTGAGGTCCTGCATGCGGATGAAAAAAGAGTCATCCCGCTTCTTCGCCTCGCTGGGCTTACAATGACGTCCCAGCAGCTTCTGCAGAATGGCTCTATTGGCAGTATATCCTACAATGGTACGAATGTCAACATCAGCGGCATACCATTTTCCACCATAGCGGAAACAGACCGGAAGGCGGAGCAGCTGGCGGTCATCGAACAGAGCAATCCCTTCGACGCGGCGCTTGGTGCGCACACATGGATACGCAGCGCGGAGGATATCCTCACATACGGGGAGGCTATTGACAACTTCGGCGGCGTGGATGATGTGACACCGGACTTCCGCGCAGGTGACGTGCAGCGGGCACTGGACAGCGGCTACATGACAGTTTACAGCAGCTATCCCATCACACAGGGCACCTTCGTGACGCCGTCCTATATGGAAGCACAGAACTACGCCGGAGACGGGCATGTTTACAGCAAGCGCGTACCGCTTGACGATGTGGCGTGGCTGGATGAGGTGCAGGGCCAGTACACCGGCCCCGTGGGGCGGGAGCAGCTTTCCACCGGGCGGAGCATCGAGGAGATGGCGGGCGTGGACAGTGGGCGGACGGTGCAGGAGAACGGCTTGTATCGGCGGGACACCGGCGACGCAGCACCGGAGGACGCCGTGCCGTGGCAGGCACTGTACGGTGGATCTGACCGCATGGCGCCGCCAGAGGTGACGGCGGAGCCGGTATCGGCACAGGACGCGGCGGAACAGAACAGCTACATGGAGCAGCTGGCCCGGGATGAGAACATCATCGGGGATGACCCGTACACGGTGTCGGACGCGGTGTATGACGCGCAGCTCCGGCGGCTGGAGCGGCAGGAGGCCCCTCCGGAGCGGACGGTGGAGCAGACTACGCAGGCCGATCTGGACGAACTTGTGCGGCTGTACGCGGATCAGGCAGACCCCATCGGTTCCCGCGAGGACCGCATCCGCGCCGCAGAGTCGATGGTGACGGACCACACGGTGCCGGAGAGGAAGAGTGCCGGGGAGAAGGCGCGGGAGGCGTGGAGCTATCTGTACCGTAAAATGGTGGACGCCGGGCACAGCGTCAGCAAGGTGTCGGAGGCGGTTAACGACCCGTATCTCTACCAGTTCTACAACCAGGCGCGGGCCTCGGCCTCTGCGGGCGTCAGCATGATCGCGGACGCACAGACGGACGTGAACGCTCAGAAGGTAGGAGAGAGCCTGAACGCCATCTTTTCTCCCATCCGGCAGAAGGGCGAGGACTACTACCACGAGTTCCAGATGTATCTTTTTAATCTGCACAACATCGACCGCATGAGCCTGTCGCAGAACAAGGAGCGGGCCATGCTGGAGGCCCGGGCGGCGCTGCGGGAGTTCGATACAGACCATCCGGAGATCCGCACGGACACAGAGGCACAGCTCCGGCGGCTGGCAGAGGACCCGGACCCTGACACGGCGGCGCTGGCCAGACAGCGGATGCAGCTGCTGCGGGCCGTGGACCGGGCGGACGCCATCAAGGACAAGCCGGTGTTCGGCGTGGATGTCACGGCGGACGTGAGCCGGGAACGGGTGCGCCGTGCCCTGCAGGCCCATCCGGAGTTCGAGGGCTACCGGCAGCAGGTACGGCGCTACGTCGACAACCTGATGCAGTATCGGGTGGACAGCGGTCTGATGACGCAGGAGAACGCGGACTTCCTGAAGGAGTTCTACCCCAACTATGTGCCGACGCTGCGTGTCACGGACGGCGACGCCGGCGCGGGACGGGATCGGAATACCGTGCGCATCGGCAGGACCGTGGGCCGCGCACAGGGCGGCACGGAGCAACTTGTACCCCTGCACGAGGCGCTGGGCAAGCAGACCATGAAGGTGGTGCGCGAGGGCAGCAAGAACCGGTTCGGCCAGCGTATGCTGGACGACTACATGAGCGCCGGGGATTCGCCGGCGGTGCATCGGTACATCAAGGAGGCGCAGGAGTTTGACGGCGGCGATTTTGACCCGGATACGCTGAACGATGTAAGCAGTCAGCCGCTTGCAAAGGATAAGACCTTTACAGTGTTCCGGGACGGTAAGCTGTGGGAACTGACGGTAGACGACACCCTTTTCGATGCGCTGAAGGCCCTGTCACCGGATGCGGCGGAGAGCAACACCCTGACGAAGGTCATCCGCGCCAGCAACAACCTGTTCAAGTCCCTTGTGACCGGCTACAATCCCACGTTCCTCGTGCGGAACACGGTGCGCGACCTGCAGACGGCGGGCCTGTACACCCGGGACGGCAAGGCGTTCCTGCGGAACTATCCCCGGGCGCTGGCTCAGATCAAAAACAACGGCGAATACTGGCAGATGTACAAGGCGTTGGGCGGCTCTTACTCCTCGGTGTTCGACTACGCCACCGGTACGGTGAAGGAGCCCACCAGCAAGGCAGGGAAGCTCATGGCGCGGCTGGAGTCGCTGAACATGTCCACAGAGCAGGCGCCCCGTCTGGCGGAGTTCATGAGCGTGCTGGAAAAGGGCGGCGTCAACTCGGAGACATTGGCGGACGCCCTCTATGCGGCGGCGGATGTGACCGTCAACTTCGGCAGGGCCGGTACGCTGGGCAAGGTGCTGAACGCCAACTATGTACCGTTCCTGAATCCGGGCATCCAGGGGTTCGACAAGATGATCCGGCGTGTGACGGAGACGAAGGGCGGCCGGGAGTGGGCCAAGCTCATCGGCCGGGCCGCCATGCTGGGCATCGCGCCGACGCTCATCAACTCGCTGCTGTACCACGACGATGAGGAGTGGGACGACCTGCGGGACAGTGACAAGGACACCAACTACATGTTCAAGCTGAAGGACGGCATCTGGCTGAAGATCCCCAAGGGCCGGGAGCTGTCGCTGCTGGGCATCACCGCAGACCGCGTATCAGACGACGTGCAGGGGCGGGACGTAGACCTCATCGCCACGCTGAACACCATGGGCAATCAGGTGGCACCGGCCAATCCGCTGACCAGCAACATCGCGTCGGCGCTGGTGGATTCGGCGTTGCTGGATCCGGACAGCCCGGGACGGACGTGGTACGGCGGGGACATCGAGAACCAGCGGCTCCAGAGCTACGCACCGGGCCAGCGGTACGACAGCAGCACGGACGTATTTTCCAAGGCCGTGGGCGGTGCGCTGGGCATCTCGCCGAAGAAGCTGAACTATGTGCTGGACCAGTACACCGGCGTGGTGGGCGACTTCCTGCTGCCGATCCTGACACCGCAGGCCGAGCGGGGGATGTTCGCAAAGGCTTTTACCACGGACGCCGTGACCAGCAACCGGGTGAGCGGTGACTTTTTCGACGAAGCGGACGCGCTGACCTATGCCAAGAACGGCGGCGATGAGACGGCGGCGGTGGTCAGCCGGTTCTGGAGCAAGCAGCAATCCGCCTGCTCCGACTTGTGGAAGGAGATCCGTGAGGTGGAGTCCTCCGACCTGTCCGACAAGGAGAAGCGGCAGAAGACCAGGGAGCTGAAGGCTGTCGTGACCGGTATCCAGAAGAATGCGCTGGCGGTGGAGGAATCCTACCGCGCCGCCGCGGAGAAGTATCTGCAGCAGGGGATGGAGGCGAAGGACGCCTACCGTGCCGCCAACAAGGAGTGTTTCGGCGCGGAGTATGCCCTTCAGACCTACAACAAGGATGTGTACGAGCGGGCCAAGTCGGCTAAGGCCAACGGCGTCAGCTATGACGACTTCTACACCTACTACTTCGGCACCAAGGACATCAAATCCACGGCGGAGAAGAGCGCGGCCACGCAGAAGTTTGAATGGCTGCAAAGCTCCGGTCTGGATCTGACGGCGCAGGCGGAGATCTATTTCGCGGACATGGCCAGCGACACGACGCTGGAGCAGCAGGCGGAGCTGGAGAGCGGCGCCGGTATCACGCCGGAGCAGTTCTACCAGTATAAGGTCATCAGCAGCGGCCTGTCCGGGCGGACGGAGAAGCTGTACGCCATCCATATGCTGGATCTGACCGATTATCAGAAGGACGCACTGTACTACATGAACGGCTGGTCGAAGAAGACCCACGACAAGGCGCCGTGGGTGCAGGGGGTATCGACGGAGGCCGCCGCCAACCGTCTGGCGTTGGCTGTGGTCGACCGGGAGAGCCAGCCGGAGGAAGAACCGGAATGGAAGCAGAGCCTTGCCGGCTTCCTCGGCACCGGCACCGGCTCCAGCGGCAATCCCTTCCTGCGGAAGACGGCGGACAATCCGTTCCTGCGGGCATCCGGTTCCGGGAGCGCGACCGCATCTGAGAATCCGTTCGTGCGGGCCATGCAGCGGAGGGAGACGGCGCAGACCGCACAGACGGAGAATCCGTTTGTCAGAGCCATGCAGAAGCGCGAGGCAGCACAGACGAATCCATTCCTGCGGAGGCAAGGGTAAGAGAAAAGGATGAGGGGCCGGGAGGCTCCTCATCCTTTGTATGTGCTATTGGTGCCGCGCCAGCGATAAGCACGGCGAAATCCGGCGGCTTCTGCTTCAGCGACAGTGGAAGCGTAAAACTCGCCATCACTGTCGATGATCGCGGTATCATACTGTTGGTCAACAGGGAGGTGGTATATCTTGCTGCCATCGCGGCCGATATTGCACTTGATACGAGGGTATTCCTGAAATGGGACACCGGAGAAAACCTGAATACCCAGATAGCCGGCACAGCGCTGCGCGACTTCCGATAGAGTGGTGGATGTGACCAGTACACCGGAAACGGACTGCTGCGGGTGCTGGTATTGATATTCGAATACACTGCCTGCCAACTGGAATACATGATTCTCATGAACGACCTTCTCGGAGGCCCATCGTTTGCACTGAACAAGAATTACATCATTTCCGCGCCGCAGAATGAGATCACGCCCCATATCCTCCAGTTTTGCCCTTGCGCCGTTGTATGTGACGCCGTACCCGCGTTGTTCACAGAGATAGCCGATGTAGCGTTCGTATTCGATGCCAATTTCCCAGTTCGTTTTGCTGCGCGCGATGTAGCGGTCAAGGACGAGCTGGTAGCGTTCCGCGTCGGAGAGTTCGGCCCGCTCTTGCGGTGAGAGGTATTTGTTGGCAACGGCAACATCCTCCTCCGGTGGAGAGGAAGAGTCATCCTGCACATAGGAGAAAGCCTCGGCGGGCGGCAACTCTTTGTAATCCAGCAGCCAAGGGAACAGCGATTCGTAAAAATGTACCTGATACTCAGCCTGCTTGGCGGCGATACGGGCTTGACGCAATTCACCGTGGATGATGCTGCTGACTTCGGTGGCCTTTTGCATCGCGGGGCGGCTTTTATTTTGCAAATAATCTATCCACTGCGTGTCGGCGGTTTCGTATGCATCGGCGCGGAGCTCGGCAAGCCATGGGTAGGTCTGATCTTGTGTTTTCTCTAAATGACGAAGGTGCTCCTCCTTCGCGGCAATGAACTTTTCCTTTTTTGCGAGTGCGGCTTGGAGCTCGTTTTTTTGCGTCATGATATGCGAGAGTTCTATTCTCTGGGCATCTGTATCGTAGTTGAGAAGAAGCCCCAAGGATATGCCGAGGCGTATCATGTGTTTGCAAGGGCGCTTTCGAAATTTGAAATCTTCGCAATCGCAGCCGCGCAGCGAGGTGTGGTATGTTTTTCCACTGCCGGAACTTACACAGGCTGAAAATTCGAACGGAGGGAATATCCACATATCCGAGGTAATGGCGCTGGTGAGCTGTTTGTCATCTTCTGACAGGGATGCAAAGGCAGGAAAAGCGCGAAGGTCATCAAGAAGAGTTTTGCGCAGACTGGAACGGATATGTACGAGGCTCTGGCGCATTGCAGCCTCTTGCTGAGCAAGGCGCTTTTCGTTTGCTGCGTACTGTGCCTGCTGAGTGCGCAAGCGGGATGCGGCATCATCATCCAGCTTCTTCCTGTCGGACTGTATTGATAGCTTGTAAGTTTCGAAAGCATCTTTTGCGGTCTGCAATTCTTCGCGTTCTTTCTTTAACCGTTTGAACCCGGATATTTCGTTGAAAATACGTGCGGCCACGCAGATGAGAAGAAATACAATGACGCAGGACTCTACAAAGTGATTCGAAAAGAAGCTGGCGATACTCTGGTACGACATAAGACGTTCCTCCATGTATCGGTAATATATTCTTACAATAGACGCTTTACGGCAGAAAGTCAAATAAAACAAGAGAAGCGCCCCGGGTGGAGCGCGTCCTAACTCTGTGGAAAATCATAGCTTAATGGAGTACGGCGGACCGGACGGGGAGCTGGGCGCGTCCCTGCGGTATCTGAGCCAGCGCTACTCCATGCCGTATCCGGAGCTGAAGGGACTGCTCACCGACATCGGCACCGAGGAACTGGGGCATCTGGAGATGATCGGCACCATCGTCCACCAGCTGACCTGCAATCTGTCGGAGAAGGACATCAAGACCGCCGGCTTCGACGCCTACTTTGTGGATCACACCGCCGGCATCTATCCTGCCGCAGCCGCCGGCTTCCCGTGGAACGCGGCGTCCATGGCGGTCAAGGGCGACCTGATCGCCGATCTGACCGAGGACTTAGCAGCGGAGCAGAAGGCCCGTGTCACCTACGACAACATCCTGCGGCTCAGTGACGACCCGGATGTCAACGATGTCATCAAGTTCCTGCGCGCCCGGGAGATCGTGCATTTCCAGCGCTTTGGGGAGGGACTGCGTCTTGCGAAGGATCGCATGAGCGAGAAGAATATCTATTTTATCAACCCGTCCTTCGACAGCTGACGGAACAAAGGGACCGCAGACCGGTCATCCCGGCCTGCGGCCACCTTTGTTCATAATATAAATAATAAATATCCCCCGACACCGGTCGGGGGATATTGTATGTGCGTATGTACGTCAGCACTTGCCGAAGAAACCGCACAGCAGCTTCAGCAGGGAAGCGCAGTCGAAATTGCAGAACATTGCTGTACCTCCTATGTGTATTTCCCTTGCAAGGACAACGTCATTGTAACCGATTTGTAACCCTTTTGCAAATGCAATATCTGCCATTCACAGAATGAGCAGCAGGCCGATGGCGATGAGCAGCTCCTCGTCGGCCTCCTGTCGGAACAGGAAGAACAGCAAAAGCAGCAAAAGGATATCCCCGGCGTCCAGATCGGACAGATGCAGCTTCTCCAGCAGTCCGTTGAGGATGCCCCGCTCCGGAGACGGCTGCGGCGGGGGCGGCGGGCCGTGGGGAGGCCGCCCGTCAGGCGGTGCACCTCCCGGCGGCGCCGGCGGCGGTGGAGGTGCGGGCGGACGCTGGGCGCTGGGCGGCGGCAGCGGCGCGTCCTCCGCGCTGACCCGGGTATAGGTGCCGCCGTCGCCCCGGATATAGCGGTTATACATGGCCGTCCCCCCAGTCCGTCAGAAATTTTTTGCCCAGATGGATGAGACGGGCCAGCCGCGCCGCCCGCTCCACCTTGTCCTGCTTGCTCTCCTTGAGAAAGGGCCGCAGGGCGTACAGCAGCTGCATGGTCTGGCTGTTGGAGCGGCTGTACTCCTGCAAAAGCGGCAGGAACCGCGCCAGCACCTGCGGGTCAAGCCCTCCCAGCGGCGGCTGCGGCAGCGCCGCGGGAGGTGCCGGCGGCACCGGCGGCTGCTGTGCCGGGGCCGCAGCCTCCGGACTGCTGCCCATGGTGGCCGAGAGCTGCTGGGCCATCTGCATGATCTGGGTCATGCTGCCCGGATCCGACAGCAGCGCATTCAGTTTTTCATCCAGCTCGGCCATGCCGCGGCCCTCCTCTCTTTACCGGCGCAGGGAATCCTCCAGACGCTGCACCAGCGCCGCGCCGTCCGGCGTGGACAGCACCTGCTGCAGCATGGCGGACAGCGCCGACGTATCGCCGGCGGCGGCCTGCTGGGCGGCGCGTCCCAGGGCGGCGCTGTCGCCGCCGGAGAGCATCCCCAGCAGCGCCCGCCCATCCGACGACTGCATGACGGACTTCAGCGCCCGGGGGTCGCTTTTCAGCTTCTGCATCATGTCCTGTTCGTTCATGACAGACCTCCTTATCATGATCTTACAGGTCATTGTATGTGCGTCGGCGCAAAAAAGTGCCTGCCGGTCAAGCCGGCAGGCACTTTTGGGGTGCTCATCAGTCGTAGATGGTGTTCAGATGCTGGTAGATGGCGTTCAGTGCCGCCATATCCTTCTGGCGCAGGCGGTAGAGCACGTCGTTCACCACGGCCCGGCCATCCTCCAGAATATGAATGGTGGCGGACACGGTGTTGTCCGCCGGCTGGGCGTACAGGATATACATGACGCCGGGATCGTGCAGCACGCCGCTGCCGGGCATGGGCCGGTTGAGCCGCGCGGCGTACAGCCAGTCGCAGACCTCCTGCAGCAGCTCCGGTTCGCGCTCCGCCGTCAGGGTGTAGTCCTGACAGAAATACGCCAGCGTCTCATGGTCAGGCTCGATCCGCCGGAAAGAGACATCGTGGATATCCGCCGCCGATTCCGGCAGGTGCAGGATCACGTCCACCCGGCGGGGATAGAGGAAAAACAGGACGGCCAGCAGCACCAGTGCGGCGGGGATCAGCCAGAAAAGGTACTTGCGCTTGTCGTTCATAGGCGGCTCCTTTCTCTTGTCCACAGCCATTATACCATCCGCACGGCGGGATGTCCACCTGTTTCGGCGGTGCATAGAACAGGAAATATACAGAATATCTTGCATAAAACAGTTGTAAAACCCGGCCTGATATGGTAATATACTATACTGCTGAACAGCGGCGCAGTATCCTAGTCAGATCTGCCGTCTTCTGAAGAGGGGCCTAAAAATCCCTTAAAGGGCACAACTGTGAAACCTCTGGTGCTTGCTTCTTACGCCCAGTTTGGGGTGGGTGCTGGAAGGGAGGCGCGGCCAGTCACCGTGCCTGCGGCCGTAGGGCGCCCTCCAATGGCATGGAGGACCCGACCCTGCGGTCGTGGAGACCTGCTGTTGTGCACAGGCGTACTCCCTTTGTGGTCAGCGACCTGTGTACGAAGCAGATTGCGAACCTGCATCGCGGTGCTACCCGGCCTTGTGCCGTGAACGCTGTGTGCAGAGTAGCCTGCCTTGCGTGGGCAGGGTGGATGGGAGAGTCAACGCGTCATGTCCCCGGCCAGGGACGCAGCGCTATTTCCCTGAAACCCTGTTTGCAAAAGAGGATAAGAGATGGTTTGACTGCGGTGGAAATCACCTAGGCTGTCCTGACGGGGCGCCGGGGGGATTGCAGTGCGGACTAAGTGGCAGTCGGGTATCACGGCGGGCGACACCGTGACACGGCACCGAAGGGGAAACCGCCTTCATCGGCGACGAGAGGTGTGCCGCGGGGAAATCCAACCCGTACCTAAGCCGCAAGATTTACTCCCGGAGCTGCCCTGTTCAGCATGACTATATGATTAAGTGAGGTCCGTCACTTGGCAGACAAGGATAAAAAGAAGAAAAAGAAACAGGGGAGCTGGCCGCTGCGGGTCTTTCTGCTGGCGGTGGCGCTCAGCGCCGTGCTGAGCTTTTTCTCCTCCACAGCGCTGGAGGGGGCCGGCTACGCGGTGGCCGTGGCGGTGCTGGCGGTGTTCATCGGCCTTGGCATCGTGTTCGATATGATCGGCGTGGCGGTGACGGCGGCGGATCCCAAGCCGTTCCACTCCATGGCCGCACACAAGGAAAAGGGCGGACGGGAGGCTATCCGTCTCCTGCAGAACGCCAACCAGGTCAGCTCCGTGTGCAACGACGTGGTGGGCGACATCTGCGGCATCGTCTCCGGTTCCACGGCGGCGGTGATCGTGGTGCAGCTCCAGCGGGACTTCAGCACCACGTCCATCCTCATCTCCATCGGCGTTACGGCGCTGATCTCCGGCATCACCATCGGCGGCAAGGCGCTGGGCAAGTCGGTGGCCATCAACGACTGCACCAAGGTGGTGTACCGCGTGGCGCGGATCATGAACGCGCTGCATCTCTATCGCTGAAAAAAGGGGCGTATATACGTTGATCTTGGAAACGATACATTCTCCGGCGGATGTGAAGCGTCTGACCGAGAAGCAGACGGAGCTGCTGTGCCTGGAGCTGCGGCAGTTCCTGGTGGAGCAGGTGTCCCGCACCGGCGGGCATCTTGCCTCCAATCTGGGAGCGGTGGAGCTGACGGTAGCCATCCACCGCGTTTTTGATACGTCCGCGGACCGTCTGGTCTTTGACGTGGGGCACCAGTGCTATGTCCACAAGGCGCTGACCGGCCGGCAGGAGCTGTTTTCCACCCTGCGGCAGTTCGGGGGGCTTTCCGGCTTCCCCAAGCCCTATGAGAGCGTCCACGACGCCTTTGTGGCGGGCCACGCCTCCAACTCCGTGTCCGTGGCGCTGGGCATGGCTCGGGCCAGGACGCTGCAGAAGCAGACATACAATGTACTGGCGCTCATCGGTGACGGCGCGCTGGGCGGCGGCTTGAGCTTCGAGGGCCTCAACGACGCGGGTGCCTCCGGCGAGCCGCTGATCGTGATCCTCAACGACAACGGCATGTCCATCGACGCCAACGTAGGCGGTATGTCCCGCCATCTGGCCCGGATGCGGTCGATGCCGGGCTACTACGAATTTAAGAAGAAATACCGGCAGGTGCTGGACGGCAGCAAGGCAGGTCACAAGCTGTATGAATTGAGCCACGATGTGAAAAGAGCGCTGAAAAAGTCACTGCTGCCGGTGAGCACCGTGTTCGAGGACATGGGCTTCGCCTACATGGGACCGGTGGACGGCCACGATGTGCGGAGTCTGACGGACATGCTGCGGACGGCAAGGGAGCAGCGCCGTCCGGTGCTGCTGCATGTGCACACGGTAAAGGGCCGGGGCTACGCCCCTGCCGAGCAGGAGCCGGAGCGGTTCCACGGCGTGCCGCCTTTTGATCCGGCCACCGGCGTATCCGCGCCGCCGTCCCCGTCCTTCTCCTCCGTGTTCGGGGAGGAGCTGACGGCACTGGCCGCGTCCGATGGGCGCATCTGCGCCATCACGGCGGCTATGACGGACGGTACGGGCCTGTCCGGCTTCGCCGCGGCGCATCCGGAGCGGTTTTTCGATGTGGGCATTGCAGAGGGTCACGCCGTGGCCATGGCGGCGGGCATGGCCAAGCAGGGCATGCTGCCCGTTTTCGCGGTATATGACAGTTTCCTCCAGCGGGGCTACGACATGCTGATGCAGGATGTCTCGCTGGACGGCCTGCATGTGGTGCTGGCTGTGGACCGTACCGGTCTGGTGGGCGCCGACGGCGAGACCCACCACGGCTGCATGGACTATCTTTCCCAGATCCCCGGCATGACGGTGCTGTGTCCCGCCAGCTTTGCGGAGCTGCGTCACATGCTGCGCACGGCGCTGTACGAGTGTACAGGCCCTGTGGCTGTCCGCTATCCCCGGGGCGGCGAGGGTGCCTACCGCGATGACTGCGGCGGTGCGCCTGTATCGGTGCTGCGGCCGGGGGCGGATGTCTGCATCGTCACCTGCGGCGTACTGGTGGACCAGGCGCTGGCGGCGGCGGAGCAGCTGGCAGAGGAGCACATCGCGGCTCGGGTGGTGAAACTGAACCGCGCCGCGCCGCTGGATATGGATGCGGTGTGTGCCGCACTGGACGGCACGAAGTGCCTTGTGGTGCTGGAGGATCAGCTGCGGCAGGGCTGCGTGGGACAGCGTCTGGCCGCCGCCCTGCTGGAGCGGGGCGCGGCACCGGAAAGGCTGCGGCTGCTGAACGCGGGCGAGACGCTGCCCGCACAGGGCAGCGTGGGACAGCTGTACCGCGCGCTGGGACTGGACGCCGACGGAGTCTCCGCCGCCGTCAGGGAGGTGCTGGCATGAGCAAAAAAGTGAGACTGGACGTGCTTCTGGTGGAGCGCGGCCTGCTGGACAGCCGCCAGAAGGCCCAGGCCAATATCATGGCGGGGCTGGTGTTCGTCAACGGTCAGCGGGTGGACAAGCCCGGCACGGCGGTGGCGGAGGATGCCCCCGTGGAGGTGCGGGGCCACGCGCTGCCCTATGTCAGCCGCGGCGGCCTGAAGCTGGAAAAGGCCATGAGGACGTTTCCCATCACGCTGGAGGGCAGGATCTGCGCTGACATCGGTGCATCCACCGGCGGATTTACCGACTGCATGCTGCAAAACGGCGCGGCCAAGGTCTACGCCGTGGACGTGGGCTACGGACAGCTGGACTGGAAGCTGCGCAGCGACCCGCGCGTGGTGTGCCTGGAGCGCACCAACGCCCGGTATCTGGATCACGAGCAGGTGCCGGATACGCTGGACTTCGCGTCCATCGACGTGTCCTTCATCTCCCTGAAGCTGATCTTCCCGGCGCTGTACGGCCTGCTGCGGCAGGGCGGCGAGATTGCCTGCCTCATCAAGCCCCAGTTTGAGGCCGGCCGTGAAAAGGTAGGGAAGAAAGGGGTCGTCCGCGACCCGAAGGTGCACCTGGAGGTGTTGGAAAACTTCCTGACACATGCAAAGGATAATCACTTTACGGTGCTTGGCATCACATATTCTCCTATCCGCGGGCCGGAGGGGAACATTGAATATCTGGGCTACCTGCGCAAAAGCGAGGAGCAGGACTGCATCCCCGACCTTGCCGCGCTGGTGGACGCCTCCCACGGGGAGCTGAAAGAGAGAAGGGACAACGAATGAAACGAGTGATCCTCTGCCCGAACCCCTATCGGGACGATGAGCTGACGGTGGCAAAGCGCTCCCGGGAGATCCTGGAGCATATCGGCTTCGAGACAGTGGTGTGTCTGCCCTTCAACCGGGAGGGCTACGGCGACCAGCTGGGTGTCCCCATCCGTCAGCTGCAGCAGGAGATCAGGCATGCCGACCTGCTTATCGCTTTCGGCGGAGACGGCACCATCCTGCATCTGGCCCGCACCGTGGCGCTGCACAGCGTGCCGGTGCTGGGCATCAATCTGGGCAGCCTCGGCTTCATGTCGGAGCTGGAACCCAACGAGCTGGAGCGGCTCAACGACCTGAAAAACTGGGATTTCTCCGTGGAATCCCGGATGATGCTGGACGTGACCGTGCTGCGGGAGGGGAAACCGGTGTACAGCAATATCGCCCTCAACGACGCGGTGGTGTCCAAGGGCTCTGTGGCCCGTGTGGTGCGTCTGGATGTGGCCACGGAGGAGGGGCGTCTGACGAAGATCACCGGCGACGGCGGCATCGTCTCCACGCCCACCGGCTCCACCGGCTACTCCATGGCCGCCGGCGGCCCCATCGTGGAGCCTACGGCCCGCAATCTGCTGCTGACGCCCATCTGCCCCCACTCCACCCGGGCCAGTAGCTATGTGCTCTCCCCGGATCATACCATCACCATCGAGGCAGCGGACGCCAACCGCAAGTTCGTCTACCTCTCCGTGGACGGCGGCAAGGCCTTTTCCCTGAAAAACGGGGACAAGGTGCGGGTGCGGCAGTCCAAATTCACCACGAAGCTGGTGCGGCTCTCCAAAAAGAGCTTCTGCGAGATACTGGATTCAAAAATGGGAATGGAGGCAGCCAAGCATGAAAAATGACCGTCAGACCATTTTGCTTGAGATCATCGAGCAGGAAGCCGTGGAGACACAGGAGCAGCTGCTGCGCCTGCTGGCGGAGCGGGGGGTGAAGTGCACCCAAGCCACCGTCTCCCGCGACATCAAACAGCTTCATCTGGTGAAGGAGCCTACCGGCCAGGGCCGTTACCGCTACGCTGTGTCGGTGCAGAAAACGAAGCTGAACTTCGCTGAAAAGCTGCGCACCATCTTCCGGGAGTGCGTGCTGTCGGTGGAGGCGGCCCAGAACCTGGTGGTGCTTAAGACCATCGAGGGCATGGCGCAGGGCGCGGCCTTTGCGCTGGACAATATGGCGGACACAGACATCGTGGGCACGCTGGCCGGTGACGACACCATTCTGCTGGTGTTCCACGACAACGTCCGCGCCGTGGATTTCTGCGAGCAGGTCAGGCAGATGCTCCGCTGAGGAGCCGAAGGAGGACAACACCATGCTGGAAGTGCTCCATATTGAAAATATCGCCATCATCGAGGAGGCGGACATCCGGTTCGAGCCGGGCTTCAACGCCCTGACCGGTGAGACGGGCGCGGGCAAATCCATCGTCATCGACGCCCTCAGCGCCGTGCTGGGCCAGCGCACCAGCCGTGAGCTGATCCGCACCGGCGCGGACAAGGCCTTCGTCAGTGCTGTGTTCTCCGGCGCGGACGCCTCTGTCACGGAGCCGCTGGGCATCGCGCCGGAGGAGGACGGCTCCCTGCTTTTGCAGCGGGAGATCGGCAGCGACGGCAAGAGCACCTGCCGGGTGAACGGACGGCCCGTGACGGTGGGCCAGCTGAAAGCGCTGGGCAGCCGCCTGCTGAACATCCACGGGCAGCACGATGGCCAGCAGCTGCTGGACGAGGAGCAGCACCTTGTGTTTCTGGACAGCTTCGGAAAGCTGGAAACACTTATAAACGCATATACTGAAAAGTATAATAACTTTACAGATATACAGCGAAAAATACAGTCCTTGCAGATGGACGAATCGGAAAAAGCCCGCCGCGTGGACACCCTGGCCTACCAGATCGGCGAGCTGGAGCGGGCACAGCTCCGCCCCGGCGAGGAGGAGGAACTTTCCGCCCGCCGTAACCTGCTGCGCAACGCGGAGAAATTCATCTCCGCCGTTTCCGAAGCGGACTACGCCCTCAACGGCGATGACAGCGGCGACGGTGCGCTGGGACTTCTGCGCCGCGCCCAGGATGCCGTGGCCGCCGTGCGCCATCTGGACGACGACTATGCCCGGCTGTATGAACGGCTGGAGTCACTGTACAGCGAGGCCTACGACGTGACGGCCACCATCGAGGACAAGCGGGAGGGCTTCGATTTCTCCCCAAACGAGCTGGACGATGTGGAGAGCCGCATGGACCAGCTGTATCGCCTGAAGAAAAAGTACGGTCCCAGCGTGGAGGACATGCTGGCCTATCTGGAGCGCTGCCGCGCCGAACTGGAGCAGATCGAGTATGCCGGCGACACGCTGGCCCGGCTGGAGCAGGAGCGCGCCAGGGCGGAGAAGGCCGCCATGACTGCGGCCCGGGCGCTGTCTGACGGACGGCGTCAGGCGGCTGAGCGCCTGTCCGCCCAGATCCTGGAGGAGCTGCGGCAGCTGGACATGGGCAAGATCCGCTTCGCCGTGGACATCGTGGAAAAGCCTCTCGGCGCCGACGGCATCGACCAGGTGCGTTTCCTCATGTCCGCCAACGTGGGCGAGGAACTGCGCCCCATCCACAAGATCGCCTCCGGCGGTGAGCTGGCCCGCATCATGCTGGCCATGAAGAACGTGCTCAGCGAGCAGGACATGGTGGGCACGCTGGTGTTCGACGAGGTAGACACCGGCGTCAGCGGCCGCGCCGCCCAGAAGGTGGCGGAGAAGATGGCCCGCATCAGCCGCCGCAAGCAGGTGCTGTGCGTCACCCATCTGCCCCAGCTGGCCGCTATGGCGGACACCCACTTCTCCGTGGAAAAGGGAGAGAAGAACGGCCGCACCTACACGGCGGTGCAGCGTCTGGACCGGGAGCAGCGCCGGCAGGAGCTGGCCCGTCTCACCGGCGGCAGCCATGTGTCCCGCACCATGCTGGACGGCGCGGAGGAGCTGCTGGCCGAGGCGGAAAAGTTCCGCGATTCCATATGATGCGGGATATTTTTTCGTTTTGTGAAAATAATAGTTGACAAACGAAAAAAATCTGCTACAATAGCCTCAACTTGATACTGTGACAGCGATGAAAGGAAGAAGTAGTACGCTTCAGCGCCTGCAAAGAGAGCCTCCGGCCGGTGTAAGGAGGAGAGGGCGAAGCCTGTGAATACATCCCGGAGCAGCCTCCCGAACGTTCATACGAGCCAGTAGGGATGTGTCGGGTTCGCCCGTTACAGCGATAGGGTGTGTCAGCACCCGATGAGGCCGTGTTCGTGAGGGCGCGGCGAATATGAGGTGGTACCGCGATTTCTATCGCCCTCTGTCGACAGGCAGAGGGCGTTTTTTACGACCTCTGCGCAAAGACCGACAACAAAAAACAATGGAAAGGAAACTGGAAAAATGGGAATTTATGAAGAACTGGTGGCACGCGGTCTGATCGCCCAGGTCACCAACGAGGATGAGATCCGCGAGATGGTCAACAACGGCAAGGCCACGTTCTACATCGGCTTTGACTGCACGGCGGACTCTCTGCACGTCGGCCACTTTATGGCTCTGTGTCTGATGAAGCGCCTGCAGATGGCGGGCAACAAGCCCATCGCCCTGATCGGCGACGGCACCACGCTGATCGGTGACCCCTCCGGCCGCACCGACATGCGCCAGATGCTGACCGAGGAGGCCATCAAGCACAATGCAGAGTGCTTCAAGCGTCAGATGGAGAAGTTCATCGACTTCTCCGAGGGCAAGGCCCTGATGCTGTACAACTCCGAGTGGCTGAAGCCTCTGAACTATATCGAGATGCTGCGTGAAGTGGGCGGCTGCTTCTCCGTGAACAACATGCTCCGCGCCCGCTGCTACGAGCAGCGCATGGAGCGCGGCCTGAGCTTCCTGGAGTTCAACTACATGATCATGCAGAGCTACGACTTCTACTACATGTTCCAGCATTACGGCTGCAACATGCAGTTCGGCGGCGACGACCAGTGGAGCAACATGCTGGGCGGCACCGAGCTGATCCGCAAGAAGCTGGGCAAGGATGCCCATGCCATGACCATCACGCTGCTGATGAACTCCGAGGGCAACAAGATGGGCAAGACCGCCAAGGGCGCCGTGTGGCTGGATCCCAATAAGACCAGCCCCTTCGAGTTCTACCAGTACTGGCGCAATGTGGGTGATGCCGATGTGCTCAAGTGCATCCGCATGCTGACGTTCCTGCCGCTGGAGGAGATCGACAAGATGGACAAGTGGGAGGGTTCCCAGCTCAACGAGGCCAAGGAGATCCTGGCCTACGAGCTGACGAAGCTGGTCCACGGCGAGGAGGAGGCCGAAAAGGCCAAGGCCGCGTCCAAAGCGCTGTTCTCCGGCGACGGCGATGCTGAGCATATGCCCACCACCGAACTGACCAACGATGACTTCGGCGGCGGCGCCATCGACGTGCTGACGCTGCTGGTCAAGTGCGGTCTGGCTGCCTCCAAGGGCGAGGCCCGCCGTCTGGTGCAGCAGGGCGGCATAGCCGTCAACGACGAGAAGGTGTCCGCCATCGAGACCACCTTCGGCTGCGAGCAGTTCACCGGCGACGGTGTCGTTATCAAGAAGGGCAAGAAGGTCTTCCACCGGGCTGTTCTGGTGTAACAGCCCCGTTTGATCTCACATATGACCGACCATCATATGATCTCCATGCAGGAAGGGCCGCGGCAATGCCGCGGCCCTTCCTGCGTTTATTCCGCGGACAGACAGAAAGTTGTTGAACGCAGGGAGATTTTATATTATAATTAGATGTTACTACTTTAGAAAACGAGTGATTGCCTATGAAGACCCATGATTTCTATTTCGACCTGCCGCCGGAGCTCATCGCCCAGACACCCATTGCGCGCCGGGACGCCTCCCGGCTGCTGGTGCTGGACAAGACCACCGGCGCCACGGAGCACCGGCATTTCTTTGACCTGCCGGAGTATCTGCGCCCCGGCGACTGCCTGATCCTGAATAACTCCCGGGTGCTGCCGGCCCGCCTGCTGGGCCGCCGCGTGCCGGGCGGCGGTGCCTGCGAGATATTGCTGCTCATCGACCGGGGCGACAACGTGTGGGAGTGTCTGGTCCGTCCGGGCAAGAAGCTGCGCACCGGCGCGAAAGTCTCCTTCGGTGACGGGGAGCTGACGGCGGAGATCGCGGAGGAACTGCCGGACGGCAACCGCCTGGTGCGCTTCTCCTACGAGGGCATTTTCCTGGAGGTGCTGGACCGACTGGGCAAAATGCCGCTGCCGCCCTACATCAAGAAGGAGCTGCAGGACCGGGAGCGCTACCAGACGGTCTACTCCAAGGTGAATGGCTCCGCCGCCGCACCCACCGCCGGCCTGCACTTCACGCCGGAGCTGCTGGAGTGCATCCAGCAAATGGGTGTAAAGGTGGGGTACGTTACACTCCATGTGGGCCTTGGCACCTTCCGCCCTGTGAAGGAGGAGGAGATCACCGACCACGCCATGCACAGTGAGTACTGCGTCATCCCGAAGGAGACGGCGGATCTCATCAACGACACGAAGAAAAACGGCGGCCGGGTCATCTGCGTGGGCACTACCAGCTGCCGCACCGTGGAGTCTCAGGCGGCGGAGGACGGCACCATGCGGGCCTGCGCCGGCTGGACGGATATTTTCATCTATCCGGGCTACCGCTTCAAGGTCATGGACGCGCTGGTCACCAACTTCCATCTGCCGGAGTCCACGCTCATCATGCTGGTGTCGGCGCTGGCGGGGCGCGAGCATGTGCTCTCGGCCTACAAGGAGGCCGTGGAGCAGCGCTATCGCTTCTTCTCGTTTGGCGACGCCATGTTTATTCATTAAGTAAGGGGGAACGCAGATGCATCTGCCGGAGCTTGTTTCCGATCTGGCCGTCATATTGCTGACAGGCGGCATCATCACCGTCATCTTCAAAAAACTGAACCTGCCCCTGGTGCTGGGCTACATACTGGCGGGCTTTCTCATCGGCCCCTATATGCCGTTCTTCTTCTCGCTGGGTGACAGCGAGGCCGTGGCCACATGGAGCGAGATCGGTATCATCATCCTGATGTTCTGTCTGGGACTGGAGTTCAACCTCCACAAGCTCGCCAGCGTAGGCGGCACCGCCATCATCACCGCACTGGTGGAGGTGGGCGGCATGCTGGCCATGGGCTTCGCCGTGGGACAGCTCATGGGCTGGGGCACCATGGACAGCATCTTCCTGGGCGGCATGCTGTCCATGTCGTCCACCACCATCATCATCAAGGCCTTTGATGAGCTGAACGTCCGGAAGAAGGACTTCGCCCAGCTCGTGTTCGGCACACTGGTGATGGAGGATATCGCCGGCATCTTCATGATGATCATTCTGTCCACCATCTCCGTCAGTAAGTCCATTTCCGGCGGCGCGCTGGCACTGCAGCTGGGCCTGCTGGTGCTGTACCTGGTGCTGTGGCTGGTGCTGGGCATCTTCCTGCTGCCCACGCTGCTGAACAAGGCCTCCAAGCTGATGAGCGACGAGACGCTGCTCATCGTGTCGCTGGGCATCTGTTTCGGCATGGTGCTGCTGGCGGACGCGCTGGGCTTCTCCTCGGCACTGGGCGCCTTCCTGGCCGGCTCTCTGCTGGCAGGCACCGTCCATGCCGAGCGGGTGGAACACCTGACCTCCGGCGTCAAGGACCTGTTCGGCGCGGTGTTCTTCATCTCCGTGGGCATGATGCTGGATCCCAGTGCCGTGGTGAAGTACATCGTACCCATCCTCATCCTGACGGTGGTGACCATCGTGGGCAAGCTGCTTTTCTCCTCGCTGGGCGTGCTGCTGTCCGGTCACACGCTGCGTCAGGCCATCCACTGCGGCTGCTCCCTGGCGCAGATCGGCGAGTTCGCGTTCATCATCGCGTCGCTAGGCCTGTCGCTGGGCGTCATCGCGGATTATATCTACCCCATCATCATCTCCGTGTCCGTCATTACCACGCTGACCACACCGTTTTTCATCAAGAGCGCCGACAGCATCTGCGCCGGCATCGAGAAGCTGCTGCCGGAGAAGCTGGTGCAGAACCTGGACCGCTACACGGACGAGGAGCAGACCTCCAGAGAGCAGGACAGCGACTGGGCCGTGTTCCTGCGCCGCTATGTGAAAAAAACCGTGTTCTACGGTGCGCTGATGCTGGGCATCGTCATTCTGGGAGATACGGTGCTGCTGCCCTTGCTGGAGGAGACGATCCCCGCGGCGCCGTGGGTCAGCAAGGCGGTAACACTGTGCGCCGTGTACCTGTGCATCGCCATGTTCGTCCGCCCCATGCTGGACGCTCATTCTCCCCAGTACACGGTGCTGTGGGCCAAGAAGCGCAGCTTCCGCCTGCCGCTGATCGCCCTGAGCGTCATCCGTGTGCTGATCATCGTGCTCATCGTGTTCCTGCCCATCCGCACGGTGCTGGGCATCCACAGCCTGTGGATACTGCCGCTGCTGGCGGCGGCGGTGCTGGTGGCCGGCCACTTCGGCTGGTTCGCCTCAGCGTATCTGTCGGTAGAAACCCGGTTCCTCACCAATTTCAACGAGCGTCTGCTGCAGCAGTACGGCGACAGCAGTGACGCCACCTGGCTGGACGAAAAGCTGTATGTGACGGAGCTGACCTGCCCGCCGGAGGAGGCGGGGAAGGACCTGCGGGCCCTTGGCTGGGGCCGGCGCTACGGCGTGAACATCATCAAGATCGTCCGCGGCAAGAAGGAGATCGACATTCCGGCCGGCGACACGGTGCTCAGCGAGGGCGACCTGCTGGCCGTCATCGGTGAGCGGGAGAATCTGGTGTCGCTGCGGTTGTCCGTCGGTGCCGGCGAGACGGCGGATATCCCCACGCTGCACACCTACATCGCCGGGGAGAAGGCGTTGTACACCTATACGCTGGATGTGGCGAAAAACGACCATCTGGCCGGCAGCACCATCCGGGACAGCGGCCTGCGTGAGAACTATGACTGCATGATCCTGGGCCTGCAGCGGAACCTGCTGCCCATCATCGGGCCGGACGTGAATTTTGTGATACAGCGCGGCGACCTGGTCTGGCTGCTGGGCTCCCACCGCATGGCGGAGAAGGCGCTGGACGATATGGAGGAGGCGTAAATGTTCAAAGTCATCAAAATGCAGGGAAAGGCCCGGCGCGGCGTGTTCACCTGCGCCCACGGCGGCCAGGTGCAGACGCCGGTGTTCATGAACGTGGGCACCCAGGCGGCCATCAAGGGCGGCGTCAGTGCGCTGGATCTGAAGGAGCAACTGGGCACCCAGATTGAGCTGTCCAACACCTATCACCTGCACCTGCGGCCCGGCGACGACGTGGTGCGTCAGTTGGGCGGCCTGCACCGTTTCATGCGCTGGGACGGCCCCATCCTCACGGATTCCGGCGGCTTTCAGGTGTTTTCACTGGCGGGTCTGCGGAAGATCAGTGAGGAGGGCGTTACCTTCGCCAGCCATTTGGACGGACACCGCATCTTCATGGGGCCGGAGGAGAGCATGCGCATCCAGTCCAATCTCGGCTCCGACATCGCCATGGCCTTCGACGAGTGCGTGGAGAACCCCGCGCCCTACGACTACGCCAAGGCCAGCTGCGAGCGGACGCTGCGCTGGCTGGCGCGGTGCAAGGCGGAGCATGACCGGCTCAACGCGCTGCCGGACACCATCAACCCCCGGCAGATGCTGTTCGGCATCAACCAGGGCGCAACCTATGCCGACCTGCGGATCTGGCACATGCAGCAGATCGCAAAGATAGACTGCGACGGCTACGCCATCGGCGGTCTGGCGGTGGGGGAGCCCACGGAGGTGATGTACGACATCATCGACGCGGTGGAGCCGCACATGCCGGCAGACAAGCCCCGCTACCTCATGGGCGTGGGCACGCCCAGCAATATCATCGAGGGCGTGGCCCGGGGCGTGGACTTCTTCGACTGTGTGATGCCCGCCCGCAACGCCCGCCACGGCAAGCTGTTCACCTGGAGCGGTACGCTGAACATCAAAAACGCCAAATACAAGCTGGACGAAAGCCCCATCGACCCGGAATGCAGCTGCCCGGTGTGCCGCAGCTTCAGCCGCGCCTACCTGCGGCACCTGTTCACGGCGGAGGAGATGCTGGCCATGCGTCTGGCGGTGATGCATAACCTGTATTTTTATAACAAGCTGACCCAGCGCATCCGCGACAGCATCGACGAGGGCTGCTTTGACGCCTTCCGGGAGACATACAGCAAAAAACTGGCAGAACGTGTGTGAAACCTCTTGCCAAAGGGGACGAGGTTTTGTATAATAGTGATACTTTGTGAAAAAAGGAGTAACGTTCCATGTTTGACATCGCATACGCAGCATCCACCACCGGCACCACGTCCGGCACCGGTATGGGTTCCACGGTCCTGATGATCGTTCTGATGATCGCCATCTTCTACTTCCTGATGATCCGCCCCGAGAACAAGCGGAAAAAGCAGGCGGAGGAGATGCGCAGCTCCCTGAAGAAGGGTGACTGGCTGACCACCATCGGCGGTGTGTACGGCCGTGTCGTCTCTATCACCGACCGCACCGTGGTCATCGAGACCAGCGAGGACCGCGTCCGCGTGGAGTTCCTGAAGTCCGCCATCGGTCAGGTCGGCACACTGGACGAGCAGGCTGCCGCCCAGCAGCGTCCCGCCAAGAAGGACAAGAAGGCCGCCGAGGCCAAGGTCGAGGAGAAGCCCGCCGAGGCGCCCGCCGAGACTGAGTCCACCGACAGCGACGCCCAGTAAGTTTTCCTGCATAGAAAAATACCTCCCCCGAATATGCTGTAAAAAAGCATGTGGGGGAGGTATTTTTATGTCTTTTAAAAAGCTGCTGGGCGCCGCCCTGTGGAAGGGACTGCTGCTGTCCATGGTGCTGCTGCTGGCCCTGCTGGCGGCGGCGTCGCTGATGCTCCAGCGGGGGCTGCTGCCGGAGAGCGCCGCGCCGGTCATGGTGTGCGCCGCTTACGCGGTGTCTGTGCTCGTAGGCACACGGCGGGCGGTCCGCAGCGGGGAGGGCGCCCCGCTGCCGCAGGCACTGACGCTGGCTGTGTGCCTGTACGCGGCGGTGTGGCTGGTGGCACTGAGCGGTGATACGGATTTCTCCGCTCACGGCCTGCTGCTGACGGCGGGACTGTTCGGCGGGGCACTTCTGGCGGGACTGCTGGGCCGGAAGAAGGGCAAGCGCCAGATGCCCAGGCGGCAGAAGGGGGAGCGGCCCCGCGCGGCCGCCGTCCGAAAGCGGCGGTAACATAAAACCGAACATGGTTAAAATAACGAAATTTGCTTTTTCGCCCAAAATTCCTTGACGGGGATCAGTCGCCCCGGCGCGAGGCGGGGCAGGACGGCGGCGGCCAAGATGTTGTGCGCGGTTTTCCGTGCTCTGACCACATATCGCAGTTTCCACCGCTTTTGAGGCACCATGTGTCGCTTTGTTTCAAGAGTTAACATAACATTGTTAACATAACATTTTGACATAATTTACAAAAAACGGCTTTTTGCGCAAAAGCCCTTGCGGTTTCAGGCGATTTGCCATATATTATTGAGTGCGTTCATTCGCGGTCTATTTGCACAGCTTGGCTCATAAGGTAGGACGAGGTGAGCCGATGAAGCTGCGTAAAAAACAGGCGCGTTCGTCCGCACCGCCGGATATGCGCCTTTTGATCTTGTGTATCTGCTTTCTGATTGGGATGCTGGCCGCCTGGCCTGTACACCGCGGGATCGGCAGTGATGCGCTGACCCAGCTGAGCGCCTATGTGCAGAGCTATGCACAGCTGGCGGATGGCCGGGTACAGCAGCCCGCGTCCGTGCTGTCCACGGCGGCGGCGTACCTGCGCTGCCCGCTGCTGGCGTTCCTGTGCGGACTCAGTGCCGCCGGTGTGGTGCTGATCCCAGCGCTGTGCATGGCGCAGGGCTTCTGCCTGTCGTTTTCCGTCTGCTGCTTTGCGGCATCGCTGGGGCATGAGGGCGTGTTGCTGGCGCTGGCAGCGCTGGGGCTTCGGTGCCTGTTCGTGCTGCCGTGTATGCTGTGTATCTCCCGGGACGGGTTTTCCCGGGCCTGCCGGGCGCTGTCGCAGAAGCACCCCGTCAAAAGCGAGATACCCTGGCGGATGCTGCTGTTTTGTGTGTTTGTGCTTCTTACCGGTACGGTGGTGGAGTGCGCCATTGTACCGAAATTTTTCGCGCTTATTTTGGCGCGGCTGCCATAAAGAGAAGGGAGTGAGGGAATATGACGGATTATATCGCGGCCTACCGCGACTATCTCGCCGAGGAGAAGCATGCCTCCGCCAACACCCTCAGCTCCTACATACGCGACCTGACCCAGTTCCAGAGCTGGCTCATCGCCAACAATGCCGCCGACCTGCGCAAGGTGAAAAAGGACACCATCAACGAGTACCTGCTCTACATGAACCACAACGGGAAGTCTCCCGCCACCGTGACCCGCTCCACCGCGTCCATCAAGTCCTTTTACAGCTACATGGTGCAGACCGGCGTCGTTAAAACCAACCCCGCCAAGTCCGTGGTAGCCATGAAAGTGGAGCGCAAATACCCGGAGATCCTCACCAACCGGGAGGTGGAGCTGTTTCTGGAGCAGCCCAAATGCGTGGATGAAAAGGGCTTCCGCGACCATGCCATGCTGGAACTGCTGTACGCCACCGGCATCCGTGTTTCGGAGCTGATCGGCCTGGATATCAACGATGTCAATCTCTCCGCCGGCTTTATCCGATGCCGCAGCAAGGGCAAGGAGCGCATCGTGCCCCTGTATCCCGCCGCTGTCCGGGCGCTGGAGGACTATGTGAAGGATATCCGGCCCCGCATCATCGCCGACGAGGACGAGCCGGCCCTGTTTGTCAACATGAACGGTGAGCGCATGAGCCGTCAGGGCTTCTGGAAGATCATCAAGTACTATCAGGAGAAGGCGGAGATCGACAAGGACATCACGCCCCACACTCTGCGCCACTCCTTTGCGGTGCACCTGCTGGAGAACGGTGCCGACCTCCGCTCCATTCAGGAGATGCTGGGCCATGCCGATATCTCCTCCACCCAGATCTACACCCACGTCATCAAAAAGCAGCTGAAAGACGTGTACAACAAGGCCCATCCCCGCGCCTGAGCCGCTTCGCCGTACCGGCAGACCGCCCGCTTTGGGCTGTCTGGCCTGAGGCGGGGCGGTTTTTGTTGCTATTTTGCCGCCGCTTTGCTATAATAGAACTAATGTTTAAGAGGCGGAGGAGTACCATGCGCATTTTGGGCATCGACCCCGGCGTGGCCATTGTTGGCTTCGGCCTGATCGAATCGGAGCGCGGCGCCGTGCGGATGCTGCAGTACGGGGCGGTCAACACGTCGGCGGGATTGCCGCTGGCCACCCGGCTGGTGCAGATCGAGCAGGACCTGACCCAGCTGATCCAACAGTTCAAGCCGGATGAGATCGCCATCGAGGAGCTGTTTTTCAGCAAGAACATCACCACCGGCATCGCTGTGGCCCACGGGCGCGGCGTCATCCTCTGCACGGCGGAGAAGCTGGGCGTACCCATCTACGAGTACACGCCTATGCAGGTGAAGCAGGCGGTGGTGGGCTACGGTCTGGCAGAGAAAAAGCAGGTCATGGACATGACGCGCCGGCTTTTGCATCTGAACGCCGTGCCGCGGCCCGACGACGCCGCCGACGCGCTGGCCATCGCCATCTGCCACGCCCGCAGCGCCACCAGTCTGCTGCGGCGCAAGGATCCCAACGTGAAGGAGACAGTCTGATATGTTCTACTATGTCAACGGCACCGTAACGGAGCTTGAAGCCGGACTGGCCGTGATCGACTGCGGCGGTGTGGGCTATGCCTGCGCCACCACTAACTATACACTCTCCCAGCTGAAGAAGGGGGAACGCGCCAAGCTCTACACCTACCTGAACGTCCGGGAGGACGCCATGGAGCTGTTCGGCTTTGCCAGCCAGAGCGAGCTGCGCAGCTTCAAGCTGCTTATCGGCGTGTCCGGCGTCGGCCCCAAGGCGGCGCTGTCCATCCTGTCCGCCACCACGCCGCAGCAGTTGGCCATGGCGGTGGTAATGGGCGACGAGAAAGCACTGACCGCCGCGCAGGGCGTGGGCAAGAAGATCGCCCAGCGCATCATTCTGGAGCTGAAGGACAAGCTGGCAAAGGAGCAGGGCAGCTTTGACACCGGCAGCGGCGCAGCGGTGGTGCTGCCCGTCCAGAGCAACAAGGCCGGTGAGGCTGCCGCCGCGCTGGCGGTGCTGGGGTACGGCAGTCAGGAGATCAGCGCCGCCCTGAAGGGTATCGACATGGAGGCGCTGCCGCTGGAGGAGATCATCCGCCAGTCGCTGAAAAAAATGGTGAAGTAGGGGAGGGGATCGCATGAGCATCGACTTTGGCGCGGACATCTACGAGGAGCCGCTCGTCGCCAAGACGTTTCTGAACGAGGACGCCGGCGAGACATCTCTGCGTCCCCGCACACTGGCGGAGTACATCGGACAGGAGAAGGCCAAGCAGAATCTCTCCATCTTCATCGAGGCCGCCCGCCGCCGCACGGAGGCGCTGGACCATGTGCTGCTCCACGGCCCTCCGGGCCTGGGCAAGACCACGCTGGCCGGCATCATCGCCCAGGAGATGGGCGTCAATATCCGCATCACCTCCGGCCCGGCTATCGAAAAGCCCGGCGATCTGGCGGCGCTGCTGACCAACCTCAACGAAAACGACATCCTGTTCGTGGATGAGATCCACCGCCTGAACCGGTCGGTGGAGGAGATCCTGTACCCCGCTATGGAGGACTATGCCATCGACATCATCATCGGCAAAGGCCCCTCCGCCAACTCCATCCGTCTGGATCTGCCCCGCTTCACGCTGATCGGCGCCACCACCCGGGCCGGGTCTCTGTCCGCCCCGCTGCGTGACCGCTTCGGCGTCACCCTGCGGCTGGAGCTGTACACCCCGGAGGAGCTGGCCACCATCGTCAAGCGCAGTGCCGGCATTCTCAGCGTGGAGATCGAGCCGGAGGGCGCCATGGAGATCGCCCGCCGCTCCCGGGGCACGCCCCGCATCGCCAACCGCATGCTCCGCCGCGTCCGGGATTTCGCCCAGGTGGTGGCCGACGGCGTCATCACCCGCCAGGTGGCCGATCAGGCCCTGCTGGCGTTGGAGGTGGACCATCTGGGGCTGGATCAGGTGGACCGCCGTATGCTCCGCGCCATCATCGAGAACTACGGCGGAGGCCCGGTGGGCCTTGAAACGCTGGCTGCCACCATCGGCGAGGAGTCCGTCACGCTGGAGGATGTCTACGAGCCGTACCTGATGCAGATCGGTTTCCTGACCCGCACGCCCCGGGGCCGCTGCGTCACCCGGAAGGCCTACGAGCACCTGCATATCAGCGCTCCGGAGCCGGAACAGCTTTCTTTGTGAACATTGCATCGCCAAATAGGAAGGGCGAATACGGCATATCGACGGTAACTGCTGTCGAATTTGAGTTATTTTTGACAAACTTTCCGCAATTACTTGACAAATTATTTTGTAAAAAGGTATAATGCACTATGGTGAATGATACACGGGCAGATTATGACCATCTGATGACAGAGAGCGACGAGGCACTGTGCGCGTCCGTCCGGGCGGGGAACCGTCTGGCGGAGGAGGTACTGGCCGCGCGCTATCACCGTCTGGTACGCAGCTGCGCCCGCCCCTACTTTCTGGCGGGCGGCGACAGCGAGGATCTGCTGCAGGAGGGCATGTTCGGCCTCATCAAGGCCATCCGGGAGTATGAACCGGGACACGGCGCCTCGTTCTATACCTTTGCCGAGACATGCATCCGCCGTCGGCTGTACTCCGTTCTGAAGTCTGCCGCCTCCGGCAAGCATGCACCGCTGAACCACGCGGTCCCACTTGATCCCTCATTCTTTGACGCGAATCTCTCTTTTGCCAATGCCGATCCGGAGGGACTCCTGATCGACAGAGAAAAAGCTGCCAGTCTGTTGGAAAACGCCCGCAAGCTGTTGTCCGAATTCGAGGTAAAGATTTTAGGGTATTATTTAGAAGGTCTCACCTGCCGTGAGATCGCAGAGACTGTTGGCAAGTCCCCCAAATCGGTGGACAACGCTGTGCAGCGCATACGCCGCAAAATTGCGCGGCAACTTTTATCCGGCGATATCAGCAACGGCTGAGCGCAATATATTTTTTCTCAAAGAGAGGGTAAAATCATGTACGAAGACA
>URST01000014.1 GCA_900550585.1 uncultured Eubacteriales bacterium | reverse complement strand
AGATTGCCTCTTGTCTCGTGGGCTCGGAGATGTGTATAAGAGACAGGCACCACGCTTACCGGCGCACCCACGATGTACCGCCGCCGGTAGCGGTTATACCGCACGGCGTCCAGCAGCATCCACACCACAAAAATGGCCGCGATCAGCAGGATGACGCCCAGTACGTCGGTGCCGCCGGCGGAGGCGGGCTGCGCAGGCGCCATCCAGTTGGCGTCGCCGGTGCTGCCGCCGCTGTCACCCAGCTGGGCCTGCCCGTAGAACACGTCGGCCTGCCGGTAGAACGCCAGCGCCGCGCCGTCAAAGTCCCCGTTGTAGTAGGGGTCCTCGATGGCCTGCTTCAGCCGGGCCAGCATGGTGTCGTAGCTGTTCAGCACTGCCAGCACGTTGTCGCCGCAGGCCACATAGTAGTCGTCGTCGCGCACCATCAGCAGCAGCATGTCGTTGGCGGCCAGACCCCAGTCGGCGCCCAGCTTCTGGGCGGCCTCCTCCGGCGTCCAGCCGGTGACATCGTCCACGGTGGCCACGGCGATGACGGCGTAATACCGGCTGTCCCAGCTGTCGTTGTACTGCCGGATGGCGTCCTTGGTGGCGTCGGACAGCATCCCCGCCTCGTCGCAGATCCACTGGCGGTACTGCACCTCCGGCAGGGTCACCGGCTGGTTCTCGATATAGCCGCTACTGCGGCTCTGTCCGATGAACACGGCGGCGGCGATGGCCAGCACCAGCACAGCCAGCGCGATGCCGCGCTTTTCAAAAAATTTCATAGGTACTCCTTTTTGCCGCCGGCCGAGCCGGGCTGGCGGCAGCCGTTTCTCTTATCAGCTCCGCAGCTCCAGCAGCTTCTGCTTCAGCTCGCCCTCGATGCGGCCCAGCTCGGCCTCCGCCTCCTTGCGCTTGGCGGCGCCCTCCTTCTGGATGCGGGCCACCTCGTCCAGCGTGGAGATCAGCTGCTGGTTGGTGTGCTGCAGCGTCTCGATGTCCACGATGGAGCGCTCGGCCTCCTTGGCGGTGGCGATGGTGCCCATCTTCAGGGTATCGGCATTCTTCTTCAGCAGCTCGTTGGTCATCTCCGTCACCGCGTTCTGGGCGGCAGTGGCCTGACGGCTGTGCTCCAGACCCAGCGCCAGCACCATCTGGCTTTTCCACAGCGGGATGGTGTTCACCAGCGAGGACTGGATCTTCTCGATCATCTGGGTGTCGTTGTTCTGCAGCAGGCGGGTCTGGGGGCCCATCTGGATGGACACCATGCGGGTCAGCTCCAGATCGTGGAGCTTCTTCTCGAACCGGTCGCACAGGCTCACCAGATCGTTGTAGGCCTGGGCGTCCTCGGCAAGGCCGGACTGCTCCGCCTTCTTGCGCAGCTCCTCCACCTCGGTGGCGCGGACATCGGCCAGACGCTTCTTGCCGGCCAGAATGTACATGGTCAGCTCCTTGTAATACTTCAGGTTCAGCTCATACATCTGGTCGAACATGGCCACGTCCTTCAGCAGCGTGATCTGATGGTTCTCCAGATTCTGGGCGATCTTGTCCACATTGGCCTCCACCTTGCTGTACTGGGCCTTCATGACCTCCAGCTTGTTGCCGGCCTTCTTGAACAGACCCTTCAGGCCCTTGCGCTCCTCGTCCTCGCCGAAGCCCTTCAGCTCCACCACCAGGCGGCTCAGATCCTCGCCGATCTCGCCCATGTCCTTGTTGCGCACGTTGTTCAGAGCGTTCTCGGAGAAGGACGCCACGCTTTTCTGTGCGGCGGCGCCGTACTGCAGCACCTGATTGGTGTCGCGGATGTCGATCTTCTGGGAGAAGGCGTCCACGGCCTTGCGCTCCTCCTCGGTCAGGAGGCTCTCGTCCATGGCCACAGGCTCGATCTTCTTTTCCTCCTCCTGCGGCACCTCAGGCGCGTCGGGGGTCAGGGTCAGCTCGGGCACGGCCACCGCAGCGGCGGTGTCGGTATCCGGGGTCAGGGTCAGCTCAGGCATCATATTGTCAGTCATGTTCTCGGTTCCTTTCTGTATGATAAATTGTGTTTTCCGTCTCTCTTACAGCTCCAGCGTGATGCCGCCGTCGGTATCCTGCGGCGGCTGAGTCTGGGGCGCGCTCCGGGCGGTCTTATGCAGGTCGTCCGATGCAAGGCCCTCCCGCACCATCATGTTCTCCAGCACGGTGATGTCGGTGGAGATGTCCATGGCCTCGTCGCCGAACAGGCTGTCCAGCTGCTTTTCAAAGGCCAGCACGATGGTGGACATCATGCGCTCCACCTTCTCCATGGTGCCGGTGATGTTCTCACCGCTGACGCCCTGCCGGCTCATCTGGTCGTAGGCCGTCAGCAGCTTGATGGTGGTGGGCAGGTAGTAGGACATGAACTTGCGGATCTGGGGCAGCTTGGCCGGGTTGTCCTTCACATACTGGAAGATGCGGCTGCTGACCTCCTCCAGCCGGTCGATCTGGCCGGAGATGGTCTTGTCCTGGATGCTGTCGTTCAGGGCACGCATGGCCTTGATGGCCCCGTCGCCGTCGGCGATCATCTTATCCAGCTCCGGGTCGCCGGTGGTCACCGGCTCCTCGGGGATCTCCACCTCCTCCGTCACGTCCCTGCAGAACAGGCGCGCGATCAGCGCCACCGCGGCGGAGGCTGCCGCCGCCAGCAGGAAATGCCCCACCTGATACAGGGGGAACAGCAGCGCGTACAGCACCCACGTCACCGCCGCCGCGTAAATGGGCGCGGCTGATTTGTGCACGATGGTCTTTGTTTTCAATCCTGTCGCCTCCGATCCTCGGTCTGGTCCCGATAGTTGCCACCATTATAAACCATCCCTCCCACGGGGTCAAGAAAAAGAGCCGCCTAAAGGCGGCTCTCCATGGCTTTTACGTTGTGATGCCCCGCGTCCCGTCAGTGGGGTCGGTGAACACCGGCAGCTCCGGCGGCGACACCGTCCATACCGCGAACGCCGCGCACACCGCCGCCAGCACCAGCACTCCCGCCGCCTGCCACACCGGCCCGGCCAGCGCGCCCCGCCTCTGCAGGGCCGTGCTGACCCAGAAGGCCAGCAGCACCGCCGCCTGAAAGATGAGGATGTTCACCACGTCCACGCTGACGCCGGTGACGCCCACATAGCCGTAGAACAGCAGGGGGATGGCCGCCAGCCCCGCCAGCAGCCCTACCGCCCGCGGGCCCGCGGGCCGCAGGCTGCGCAGTCCGATGCACTCGGCGATGGTCCACAAAAACCACGGCACGAACAGCAGCTTCATATGCTCCCAGGTGGACTCGTTGACGGCGGAGATATACGCCGCCCAGCGGGCCTGCCCCGTCCAGTCGTACACAAAGTGCAGCGTGTTGCCCAGCAGGATGACGGCGAACAGCCCCGCTACCTCCCATGTATGCCATTTCTGGTCCTTTCGCTTCACAGCATCGTCTCCCCTCTTGCAGTATCGCCTTATTATACGCCGCCCGTCCCGCCCTTATACAGCGCGGAAATGGGGGTACACTTTTTTATTTCCCTGTGATATAATCATCTGTACATCACAAAGCTACACGGCGGCGCGGGCCGCCGGGAAAGGCGGTATATCACATGACGGTCATAACGGAACGTCTGGCCCAGCTGCGCCGGGAGATGGCGCAGCGCGGCATGGACGGCTATGTGGTGGTCACGGATGACTTCCACGGCTCGGAATATGTGGGTGACTTTTTTAAGGCACGGGCCTATCTGTCCGGCTTCACCGGCTCCGCCGGCACGCTGGTGGTGCTGCCGGACCGGGCGGCGCTGTGGACGGACGGCCGCTACTTCCTGCAGGCGGCGGAGCAGCTGACCGGCAGCACCATCGAGCTGATGCGCATGGGCCAGCCCGGCGTCCCCGCCATCGGGGCATTTCTGGCGCAGCACCTGCCGGAGGGCGGCGTGCTGGGCTTCGACGGGCGCACCGTCTCCAGCAGCTTTGCCGGTACGCTGGAAAAGGCGCTGGAGGCAAAGCACATCCGCTTCGCCGGCGGCGAGGATCTGGTAGACGCCGTGTGGCCCGACCGTCCCGCCCTGTCCGACAGGCCCGTGTGGGAGCTGACCGGCTGCGGCCTGTCCCGGGAGGAAAAGCTGGCAAAGCTGCGGGAGAAGATGGCGGCGGAGGACGCCGCGTACCTGCTGCTCACCAGCCTGACGGAGATCGCATGGGCGCTGAACCTGCGGGGCGGCGACGTGGCCTGCACGCCGGTGTTCCTATCGTTCCTGCTGATCGGCCGGGAGGATGCGCAGCTGTGCATCCAGCCCCAGGCCGTCCCGGCGGACATCGGCGGAAAGCTGGCCGCCTGCGGCGTGACCGTGCGGCCCTACGGCGAGGTCTATGACATGCTGCGCGCCCTGCCCGCCGGGACGCGGGTCATGGCCGACAGCGCCACCGCCAACTACCGCATCATGGAGAGCCTATCCCACGCGGAGGTGCTGGATCAGCCCAGTCCCGCCGTTCTGATGAAGGCCTGCAAGACGTCGGAGGAGACGGAGGGCTTCCGTGCCGCCCACGTCAAGGACGGCGCGGCGCTGTGCCGTTTCCTGTACTGGCTCAAGACCCGGATCGGGAAGGAGCCTATGACGGAGCTGTCCGCCGCCGCCAGACTGGCGGCATTCCGGGCGGAACAGCCGGACTTTCTGGACCTGAGCTTCGACACCATCGCCGGCTACGGCCCCCACGGCGCCATCGTCCACTATGACCCCACGCCGGAGACGGACGTACCCCTGCATCCGGAGGGGCTGCTGCTGGTGGACTCCGGCGCCCACTACCGGCAGGGCACCACCGACGTGACCCGCACCATCGCCCTGGGGCCTGTTACCCAGAAGGAGAAGCGGATGTTCACGCTGGTGCTCAAGGGCCATCTGGCGCTGGCCGCCGCCCGGTTCCCCCACGGCGTTACCGGCGAGAATCTGGACGTGCTGGCCCGCCTGCCCCTGTGGGAGCAGGGCCTCGACTACAACCACGGCACCGGTCACGGCGTGGGCTTCATCCTCAGCGTCCACGAGGGGCCGCAGAGCTTCCGCTGGCGCAGCGCCGACGGACGCCGCATCACGCTGGAGGAGGGCATGGTCATCTCCAACGAGCCGGGCTACTACGAGGCCGGGAAGTTCGGCATCCGCCACGAAAATCTGGTGCTGGTGCGCACCGGCGAGACCACGGACTACGGCCAGTTCCTGTATCTGGAGCCGCTGACCATGGCCCCCTTCGACCGGGACGCCATTGATGTCTCCCTGCTGACGGAGGCGGAGCTGGCACAGCTCAACGACTATCACCGGCTGGTGTACGATACCGTCGCGCCCCTGCTGTCCGCGGAGGAGCAGGCGTGGCTGGCCGCGGCCACCGCGCCCCTGCATCGCTGAACCACCATTCTGAAAGGAGTTTTTGACGTATGGGTGTTTTGTCTCATCTGGAGCCCAAGGCGGTTTTCCATTACTTTGAAAGGCTGTGCGCCGTGCCCCACGGCAGCGGCAACACCAGGATCATCAGCGACCTGTGCGTGACCATGGCCCAGGAGCTGGGCCTGCAGTACCGGCAGGAGGAATGCAACAACGTCATCATCTGGAAGGGCGCCTCCCCCGGCTATGAAAATGCCGCCCCCGTCATTCTGCAGGGTCACATGGACATGGTCTGCGCCCAGACGGAGGACTGCCCCAAGGACATGGCCCGTGAGGGTCTGGATCTGGCCACCGACGGCCAGTACGTCTGGGCGGAAAAGACATCCCTGGGCGGCGACGACTGCATCGCCGTGGCGGCGATCTTCGCCATTCTGGCCGACGATTCCCTGCCCCATCCCCCGCTGGAGGCGGTCATCACCGTGGACGAGGAGACGGGCATGGACGGCGCTGTGGCGCTGGACTGCTCCGACCTGAAGGGGCGGCGGCTCCTGAATCTGGACTCCGAGGAGGAGGGCGTGTTCACCGTCTCCTGCGCCGGCGGCCTGCGGGCCGACTGCTTCCTGCCCGCCGTGAAGGAGCCGCTGGACGGCGAGACGTGCTTCACCGTCACCGTCTCCGGTCTGCAGGGCGGTCACTCCGGCGCGGAGATCGACAAGGGACGCGGCAGCGCCAATGACCTCATCAGCCGGGTGCTGTACAGCGCCATAGAGCGGCTGGGCGCCCTGCGCATCGCCGATCTGCGGGGCGGTCAGTTCGACAACGTCATCTGCCCCCGCTGCGACGCGGTGGTGGCTGTTCCCGCCGGGAAGGCTGCGGACTTCGACGCCTTCATCCGGGAGTTCGACGGCATCCTGAAAAACGAATACGCCGCCACCGACAGCGGCGTGACCCTCACCTGCGGGGCGGCGGAGGCCGGTGCGGCCTACTCCGCCGATGCATCCAGCCGGATGCTCCACGTCCTGCTGGCGCTGCCCCAGGGCGTGCAGGTCATGAGCGCCGACTTCCCCGGCCTTGTCCAGACCTCCCTGAATCTGGGCGTCATCACCGCCGGGGACGACGGTCTGCACTTCTCGTTCTCCATCCGCTCCTCCGTGGCTACCCAGAAGGAGATGCTGCTCCAGCGGGTGCGCGCCATCGTGGAGTACGCCGGCGGCACCGTGTCCACCCGCGGCGATTACCCGGCGTGGCAGTACGCCCGCCAGTCCCCGCTGCGGGACACGGTGATGGCTGCCTACAAGGACATCACCGGGCAGGACGGCGTTATCATGGCCACCCACGGCGGTCTGGAGTGCGGTCTGCTCATCAACAAGATGCCGGGGCTGGATGCCGTGTCCCTGGGCCCGGAGCTCCACGACATCCACTCCCCCCGGGAGCGGCTGGGCGTGGCCTCCACGGCGCGGATGTACGCGCTGGTGTGCAAGGTGCTGAAAAACTGCCGGTAACGGCACAAAAGCTGAAAAAGAGGGATGTCCCACAGGGACATCCCTCTTTTTCGATATCACACGTCTGCCGCCGGGCGTTTCCGCGGGCGGAACAGGCACCGCAGCAGCCACACCAGCACCAGCATGGCCAGCAGGCCCGCCGTACCGCCGGCGAAATCCAGCCACACATCCTGCACCTGCGGCCCGCGGCCGGTGAAGATCTGGATCGTCTCGTCCGTCAGCGCCGCCAGCAGCAGGAAAAACTGGCAGTTCACCACGCTTTGCAGCCGCACCCGGAAGGCCGCCGCCGTCAGCAGCAGCAACAGCGCGCCCAGCACGGCGAACTCCGTGAAGTGCGCCAGCTTGCGCACCAGATGGTCGGTGACGTTGCCCTGTCCCACCAGCAGCTCCAGCAGGGGCCGGATCAGCTCCCGCATCCGTCCGCTTTTCAGGGAGGACTCCACAGCGCTGTCCAGAGAGTTGCCCCAGATAAAGGCCAGTGCTCCCAGGATCGCCAGCAGCAACAGCAGCGTACCGATGCTTCTTCGGTTCAAATATTGCCTCCTCCGCCCGGTCAGGCCGGGTCGCGCTGTTCATAGAACAGGTCGATCACCGTCTGCTGCAGGGCGCCCTCATCTACATAAAACTCCATAAACTCGCTGCCCTCCACGGCTTCGCCGGCGGGGGCATCCAGCACCTCCAGCCTGTCCTGCACCACCGTCTGGTACAGGTCGTTGAGCTGGGCGGCCGTGCAGTCCGTATCCAGATACGGCGACAGCTCCAGCAGCAGCTGGGTCAGGAAGCCCTCGTCCTGCGCCGCACCCTGCAGCTGGCGGTACAGGCCCTGCAGATACGCATTCTGCCGGGCCATACGGTTCAGGTTGGTCTTTTCACCGCCCATGCTGCCGCGGCCCCGGACAAATGTCAGCGCCAGATCGCCCCGGAGCGTGACCTCCTGCCCCATGGGCAGCTGGTCCGTCATGGCGGAAAAGTCGTCCTCCACCACCACCGGCACGCCGCCCACCGCATCGGTGAGCACCGGTACGGCATCCATGGTGAACGCCATCACATGGTCGATCTCCGTGCCGTAGAGCAGGGTCGACACGGCGCGGCCTTCGTTATGGGCGCTGTCCAGCCCGCCGGAGCCGTAGGTGTGGGCCAGCGCCAGCTGCCCGGTAAAGCTGCCGGTGCGCTCGCCCGCCAGACCCAGCGCCGTGATCTCCGTCATGGTGTCGCGGTTCAGGGGCAGCGCCGTACAGACACCGGCGTTCCGGTCCAGCACCAGCAGCAGCAGGAAATCCGCCTGTTCCTGGTTGACATAACTGTCCGTCTCCGTGTCTGCGGCGTACTTATCCACGCCCATCACCAGCACCGTCTCCAGCTCCCTGCGGGCGTACCACGCGCCGTTGTAGTAGGTCAGCGACTCCTCCTGCCCGGCGTAGGGGTCCGGCGTCTCCGTGTTCTGACGCCGCGTCTCCCAGCCGTAGAGCAGCAGAAGCACTGCCGCGGCGGCAGCCAGAATGGCCGCCACCGCCGCAATACGCCCAATGGGCCGTTTTTTCATCTCCTGCGTTTTCACACGCCTGTCCTCCGGCGCAGCACCGCGTCAGCGGGCGGCCTTCTCTTTGCGCACCACATAGGCGGCGGCGCAGGCGGCCACGATGGTCATGCCCGCGATCACCACAACGGGGGAGATCTCACCGGTCTGGGGGGAGGAGGGGCCGTTGGGGTCCACATGGAACTCCGCGCTGTCGATGGCGAACACCACGGGGCTCAGGGAATCGAAGGTGACCTTCACCTGGTACTTGTCGATCTTCTGATACTTGGCCGTGTCATCCTTGTTCATCAGCTCCCAGCCGCTGCTGTTCTTGTGCAGCACCAGCAGGACGTCGTCCACGGGCACCGTCAGCTTGAAGGTGATGGTCACAGGCTGGTCCAGCGCCGCCACGTTGCCGCTGGCGTCCACATAGCTGACATCGAACAGGTCGGAGGCCAGCAGGTCCTCGGCCTTCACACCGGCGTGCTTGGCAGCCAGCCAGGTGTTGACCTCGGCGGTCAGCTTGTCCATGGTACCGGCGTTCTGCACGTCCTTGTGGGCATCCTCCAGGCTCTGTTTGATGGTGTCGATGGCCGTGCCGTGCCGGGCATAGGGCGTCACAAGGATGCTGTCCTTAACGTCCGTGCCGTCGGCCAGGGTGGCGGAGACGATCTCCGGTGCGCCCTTGTTCTCCACGCTGGGCGTAAAGGTCGCCAGCGCGGGCACCGTCAGGGACGCGGCCAGAGCCAGCGCCAGGAACATGGTCATAAGCTTCTTCATAATGAAATTTCCCCTTTCTCACTTGCGTGATAGACTTACTATTTTCAGAAGTGCCTTGCACTTATCGGGTACAGATGTGCCGCTTTTCAGGACGGCGTCCATTTCGCCAGCACCAGATACCGCATCTGCCGGTTCCCTTGCAGGCAGGTGGACAGGATCAGCATCCGGTCGCCCTCCTCCGGGAAGTCCTCCGTCTCCAGGTTGGCGCCGATGGCGCGCACCTCCCGCACGCTGTTGAGGAACAGGCGGGTCATCCGCGCGCTCTCAAAATTGTAGTTATACAGGATGTGCCGGTTGTCGTAGGGCACCGCCGCGAACACCTGTGCGTGGATCTCCTGCTCCGGCAGGTACAGCACCACCTCCCGGTGGGCATGAAAGCTGTCGGGGTCGGAATAGGTTTTCTGCAGGGTGCTGAACATGACATTGCTGTTCATGCGGTGTCCGTAGATCACCGTCACCGGGTCGTCCATGGCGGTGCCGTTGTAGGCGCTCTCCGTGAACAGGGAGCCTGCCGCGTCGTAATTGCCGTCGATGTCCCGGGTCAGGTAGTAGGTATCGTCCGCGTTCTGCACCACCGGATAGCTGATGTCCGTATCCGGGATGTCCAGCCAGGCATAGATGTCGCCGCAGCGCTCTTGCAGAGCGGCGAAGTCGATGGGGCTGGTATAGGCCGGCTCTGCCGCGCCGTCCGATGTGTTGTCCGCCGCAGCGGGCTCCGCCGCAGGCGGTGCCTCCGGTGTGACGGTCCGGAACGTCCACAGCAGGTACGCGGCGATGAGCACCGCCAGCGCGATGCCGATCAAAAGCAGTTTCTTTTTCATGGAGCCGCCTCCCTTGCCGGCAGCAGGGCCGCCGCCTGCGTCTCCAGACGCAGCACCGCGTCCTCGCCCAGTGACCGGGCGATGCGGCGCACCGCCTCGTCCATGCGGGGCGCCCGGGATGTCATGTTGTGGCAGTCCGTACCCAGCACCCGGATCCATCCCTCCCGCAGCAGGCGCAGCGCCTTGCGGCGGGTGGAAAAGCCGCAGAAAAAGTCGGCGTTGGACTGGAGCAGCACGCCGCCGCGGGTCATGCGCTGCCAGTCGGCCTCCTCCACATAGGGGAGGTAGCGCTCCATATGCGCCAGCAGCACCGTCACGTCCCGCCGGGCCGTCAGCTCCCGCAGCTCGTCGTACATCCGGCGGCTCCACGGGCGGAACGGCATCTCCAGCAGCAGCGTATCCGTGCCGGCAAGGCACAGCTGCGTCAGCTCGTCATACCCGGCGATGCCCTCGAAGTACAGCACCTCTGCCCCCAGATGCACGGTGGGCAGCGACGCCGTCAGGTGCGGCGCCAGCCGCTGCCAGGCGTGGCGGCGGCGGGCCAGAAACCGTTCGGGGCTGTTTTCCGATGCATAGAAATGCGGCGTGGCCGCCACGTCCGTAACGCCCTGGGCGGCCAGTGCCGCCAGCATCTGCAGACTTTCGTCCACGCTGCGGCTGCCGTCATCCATCTGCGGCAGGATGTGGCTGTGCAGGTCGATCATGGTCTCTGCCTGCCCTCGGCCGCCGGCGCTTCGCCGTAGCCATAGCCGCCGTAGCGGTATTGGCCGTATTTCTTCCGGTAGCCCGTCTTGTCCACGCTGCCGCGGGTCATAACGAAGCCCAGGATCTTGATGTCCAGATATTTCATGTTCCGCAGCGCCGTTTCCAGCGGCTTCTTCTCGCAGTAGCCGCGGCACACCACGAAGATCATGCCGTCCACCAGCTTGGAGATCACCAGGCCGTCCGCCACGGCGTTGACCGGCGGCAGATCCAGCAGGATGAAGTCGAACTGGCTGCTGAAATGCTGCAGCACCGTCTCCATGCGGCTGGAGGCCAGCAGCTCCGAGGGGTTGGGCGGGATATCGCCGGCGGTGATGGCCTTCAGGTTGTCCAGCAGGTCGCTGGTCTGCACGGCCTCCTCCTCGGTGCACAGACCCGCCAGCAGATTGGACAGGCCCGGCTTCTGGGGCAGATTCAGGCGCTTGGCCACAGTGGGCAGGCGCATATCGCCGTCGATGAGCAGGACGCGGTGTCCCGCCTGGGCGATGGTGTAGGCCAGATTGATGGTCAGGGTGCTCTTTCCCTCGGCCCGCAGGGCGCTGGTGATGCCCACCACCCGGCATTTCCCCTCGTCGGGCAGGGCGAACATCAGGTTGGTGCGCAGCAGCTTATAGGCTTCGGTGGCGGCAAAGCTCAGGCTGTCGCCGATGACGTTCTGCTCCGTCTGGGCTTCACGCTTGCCCGCGTCGCGGGCGCCCTTATGCTTTTCGCTCATCGCGCCGCCTCCTTTCCGCCGTAGGACGCGGCACCCTCATAGTATCCGTAGGTGCCGTGCTTCGTCTGGTTCAGGTCGGGGATCACAGCCAGCACGGGGATGTCGGCATAGCGCTGCAGCAGGTAGTCCTCGTCCTGCACGCGGTCGTCAAACAGCTCGCGCACCGTGATGAAGCCGCAGCTGAGCACCAGACCCAGCAGCATGCCCAGCGCCGTATAGCGGGTATAGCTGGGCGATGCCTTGCCGGAGGGCGCCACGGCGGTGTCCACCACCCGTGCGGAGGAGCCGTCGATGATATCGCCGATGCGGCCGGGCAGCACCTTCGTGATGGTATTGGCCACCCGCTCCGCCTCCTGCGGGTCGGGCATGGTCACGTCGATCTGCACCACCTCCGTGGAATTGACGGCGCCGGCGGTGATCATTCCCTGCATCTCTTTATAGGTATAGTCCACGCCGGAGGTGCGGATCACCTCGTTCAGCGTGGTGCGGGCGTTGAGGATGACAACATAGGTGTCCACCAGGCTCTTGGCCGCCGTCAGGTCGGAATAGCTCAGGCTCACCTTGGTGCTGCCCACGGACAGCGAGTTGTTGTTCACATACATCAGCGCGCTGGCCGTGTACATGGGCGTGATCATGAACCGCGCATAGGCAAAGGCCATGCCGCCCAGCACCGCAATGGCCGCCAGGATCAGCCAGATGTGCCGCCAGAATGCCTTCAGCAGCGCGATCAGATCGATCTCCGTGTATCTTTCGTCCTTATTCATAGTTTGAGAAACTGCCCCCCTACCGTTCCCTCCGGCCGCGCCCGCGGCGGCGGCACCACACGGGAGGGAACACATACTCAGCGTCATCATAGCACACAGTTCTCGCTTTTGCAACGCCATATTTCATAATTTTTCCCGATAGACGGCACACGCCTTCTCCCCCTCCTCTTTTTCTCCCCCTCCTCTTTTTTTCGCCCGCCGCTTGCTATTTTGCCCGCCGCCCTGTAAAATAGCACATATATTTAATGTATGGGAGGGTCTTTCATGCGGCGCGTCATTCCTCTGCTGTGTTTGCTGCTCCTGCTGTGTTCATGCGGTACCGGGCCGTCCGCGTCCGCGCCGGAGGACAGCCGCCGGCTGGTGATCTTCACCGCCCGCAGCGCCGCCGTCTACGACGACGCGGTGCGGGAGTTCGAGCGCCGCACCGGCATCTGGGTGGAGGTGCGCACCGCCGACGGAACGCTGCCCCTGCTGGAGCAGATCGCCGCCGGCAGCTCCGGCTGCGACCTGCTGCTGGGCGCGGCGCCGGACAGCCTGTCCGCCTACGGCGGCTGCTTCGCGCCCTACGCCGCCCCGCTGGCCGCGGACATCTCCGACGCCTACCGGGACAGCGAGGACCGCTGGACGCCCTTTTCCCTGCTGCCCACGGTGCTGGTCTACAACGACCAGCTGGTGCAGCGCAATGTGCCGGACAGCTGGGGCGACCTGATCAGCGTGGCGTGGCGCGGGCGCATCGCCTGCCCCGATCCCACGGTGTCCGCCACCGGCTGCACCGCGCTGCAGGCGCTGCTCCAGGCTCTGCCCGGCGAGGAGGAGGCGGTGCTCTCCGTCTTTTCCCGCAACCTGGACGGCGTGCTGCCCTCCGCTGCCGCCGTGGTCGGCGCTGTGGCCGACGGCAGCTGCTATGTGGGCGTTACCACGGAGGATCTGGCACTGCAGGCCGCGGACAGCGGTCTGAGCATCTCCGTGATCTGGCCGGAGGAGGGCGCCGTCATCCAGCCGGACTGTGCCGCCGTGGTGGCCGGCTGCGCCCACGAGGACAACGCCCGGGCTTTCATTGATTTCCTGCTCAGCAGCGAGGTGCAGACCCGTCTGACCCAGCAGTTCCGCCGTCCGATACGGGGCGGCGGCGATCTGCCCCCGGCGCTGCCCTACGACCCCTACGGCGCCGGCGCCCATCAGGCGGAGCTGCTGGCCATCTGGCGGAGCCTGACGGCGGAGGACGCGGCATGAGAGTGAAAAACTGGATCCGCCGCTCCTTCCGCAACCGGACGTTCACCACGATCCTGGTGGCCACGCTGCTGCCGCTGCTGCTGTGCGACGTGGTGATGATGCAGGTCATCGTATCCCGCGCGGAGCACACCCAGGCCCAGCAGGGCCGGGACGCGCTGGACACGCTGAATACGCGCTTCACCGATGCCGCCGCCCTGTGCGACGACACGGTGGCGGCGCTGGCCGCCAGCACCATCACCCGCAGCGCCCTGCGCCGGACGGGGGAGGACTCCCGCCTGCTGTACCAGTTCCTGTACCGCCGGTCCGCCCCGCTGCGTTCCTACGCCGATGTGGATATCTACGACGCCCGGGGCGTGTGCCTGTATACCACCGACGCCGCCCTGCCCGCCGCGCCGCTGGACACAGACTGGGGGGCGCTGTACGCCGCCCGCCGCAGCAGCGGCACCGTGTTCCTCAGCAGCGACAAGGGGCTGCTGGCGGCCCGGACCGTCAACGGCTACGGCGGGCAGCTGCTGGGCTACGTCACCGCCCGTGTGGAAAGCAGCGGCTTTGCCCGGCTCTTTGACGGCGTTATGGCCCCCGCCGACGACCTGCTGGTGCTGGACAGCACCTGGCGCACGGTGTACTATACCCGCACGGTGCAGACCGAGGGCACCGCGGCCGCCCTGCGCAGCCAGCTGCTGGCCGGGCAGAAGCTCACCGGCGATGAGGGCGACGACTGCACGTTCTACACCGCCGACGGCCCCGCCGGCTTCACGCTGCTGCTCCAGCAGCCCCGTATCTACACGGGGCGGGTGCTGCGCTCCCTGTATCTGGTGGGCGGCGCGCTGGGTCTTCTGTGCCTGGCGCTGTGCGCCGTGGCGGCGTGGTGGCTCAGCCGCTATCTGTCCCGGCCCGTCAACGCGCTGGACGATGCCATGCGTCAGGTGGAGCAGGGTGATTACGATGTCCAGCTGTACCTGGACAGCCCCGACGAACTGGGCCGTCTGGCCGCCAGCTTCAACCGCATGACCGAGGAGTACCGCCAGAATCTGAAGCGCTCCGTCCAGCGCCAGCGGGAGCTGAACGAGACGCAGCTGCGGATGCTGCAGGCCCAGCTGAACCCCCACTTCCTGTACAACACGCTGGACTGCATGAAGTGGCTGGGCGTGGCCAACCACGTTCCCCAGATCGCGGACATGTCCACGGATCTGGCGGCGCTGCTCCGGGCCGGCATCTCCGGCAGTGAGCTGATCCCGCTGGAGGACGAGCTGGAGCTGGTGCGGCAGTATCTGAACATTCAGGAGATCCGGTTCGAGGACCGGTTCGTCTGTGAGATCGACGTGGACGAGCGGTTCCAGCACTGCATCGTGCCCAAGATGGTGCTGCAGCCTCTGGTGGAGAACGCCATCATCCACGGCGTGGCCGATCTGGAGGAGGGCTACATCAAGCTGTGGGCCGAGTCCGACGGGGACGACCTGCTGCTGCGGGTGTCCGACAACGGCCGGGGCATCGCCCCGGAGGTGCTGGCCCGGCTGGAGCTGCATCAGGACATCCCCGGCGGCCACCTGGGCCTGACCAATGTGGACCTCATCATCCGCCTGTACTACGGCCCGGACTACGGGCTCACCGCTGAGTCCGACGGGAAAACCGGCAGCTGCGTGACGCTGCGCCTGCCCATGAAGAAAGGAGACGGCTATGCTGAAGGTACTGATCGTTGACGATGAGACCGTGGTGCGCCGGGGCATCGTGCTGGGCATGGACTGGGCCGCCATGGACTGCGTGGTGGTGGGCGAGGCCGCCAACGGCGAGGAGGGCCTTGCCGCCGCGGAGCGCTATAACCCCAGCCTCATCATCACCGATGTGCGGATGCCCCGCATGGACGGCATCGAGATGATGCGCCGCCTGCGGGAGCGGGACTGCACCGCCCACTTCATCGTCCTCACCGCCTACGACGAGTTCGACTACGCCCGCTCCGCCCTGCGCTACGGCGCGGCGGACTACCTGCTCAAGCCCTTCCGGGATCAGGACCTCATCGCCGCCATCGCCCGCGTGCGGGAGAAGGAGGGCGCCGCCCGTCCGGCGGAGGATACGCTGCTGCTGCCCAAGGGCGACAAGAGCAAATATGTGCTGCAGACCCTGAACTATATCGCCGAGCACTACGCCGACGCGGACATCAACATCGCCACCATCGCCCGGCACATCGGCATCAGCGAGGGGCACCTGAGCCACGTTTTCAAGAAGGAGACCAACTACACGGCGCTGGGCTATCTCACCCAGTACCGCATCCATACGGCCCGGAAGCTGCTGGCGGACTGCCGCTACAAGGTGTACGAGGTGGCGGAGATGGTGGGCTACCGGGACGTGGCCTATTTCGGCAGCACATTCAAGAAGCTCACCGGCATGTCGCCGTCGGAGTATCAGGACCGCTGCCGGTAGAAAAACTGCACAAAAAGGGACGGTGTATTTTGACATACCCCGTCCCTTTTGTCAGGATAGTCCGGATAATCGCAGAGATGTCCCGTTTTGCCGGTGAATTACGCGCTGGTATAATAATGGTGTGACAGTGCGTCCGCGCTGTCCGACTTTTAAAAAAGGAGAATCTGGAATGAAAAAGTTTGCTGCTCTCTTGCTGGCGCTGGTCATGGCTCTGAGCCTGGTGGCCTGCGGCGACAAGGCTCCCGCTGATAACGGCGGCGAGGATACCCCCGATGTCAAGGATTATTCCGGCTATACCATCCGCATCTACTCCAACTCCAACTCCACCGAGCGTACCACCTGGCTGATCAACGCCGCCAAGGACGCCGGCTTCACCGTGTCTATCGACGACAACAGCGTCATCTCCGGTGATACCGCCGCCATCCAGGCTGCCAACGAGAACAAGGACGGCGACATCCTGTTCGGTCTGAACGAGACCCGCTGGAGCCAGGTCGTCAACGGCACCTATGAGAACCTGTCCCTGGTGGACTGGACTCCCACCTGGGCCGATCAGGTGGGCGAGTATGCCTATCCCGGCGCTGCCTACGGTCTGGTCATCCAGAACGTGCTGATGCTGTACCGTACCGATGAGCTGGGCACCAACGGCGAGGCTCTGCACTTCGCGCACTGGTCCGACATCGTGAACTGCGGCTACAAGTGGTACCGTCAGAACAAGGTGGGCGGCACTACCAACGCCAACATCAACTCCGCCCTGCTGTACTCCTTCATCGATCCCACCTCCCCCGCCGGCGGCGTGTCCATCGACGGCTGGAAGATGCTGTGGAACTACTGCGCCAACGGCGTGTATTCCTCCGATGATACCTATAAGTACGGCTTCGATCCTCTGAACAAGGGCGATGTGGCTGTCTCCACCTTCTACTCCTCCTCCCTGTACGGCAAGATCGATGCCGCTGCCGAGAGCTCCGAGACCCCGCTGAAGGGCACCATGACTCCCGAGAACTGGAATCTGGTGGAGATCGATGACGGCACCTACTACATCGCCGAGTACCTGGGCATCCTGAACAAGGAAGGCCGTACCGACGAGGAGACCGAGGCTGTCAAGGCCTTTGCCGAGTGGTTCGGCTCCGCCGAGACCCAGGCGGCCTGGGGCGAGGAGTTCGACTCCTATCCCTGCAACACCGCTGCCGCTGACATCCTGTATCCCGACGGCGTGCCCGCCATCTACACCCTGAAGAACTTCGCGCTGTCCAAGGTGGACGGCGACACCACCTACGCTGAGTATGTGGCCGCTCACTCCGCTGAGTGGACCAATATCCTGACCAACCTGGGCTTCTACTGGGCCGACAGCAGCGCCGCTGTTTCCGAGCCTGACTGGGACAACCTGGATTGGGCTACTCTGACCCAGAAGGCGGCTGAGTAAGCATTTCCCATCAACTCCTGTGGCGAGCCGGACTCCGGCTCGCCACAGCTGTAAGGGCGGAAAACTGTTTTCCGCCTTTACAGCTGTGAAGCAAGAGGGTACAATATGTACACAAGTGTGAACCAAACCGAGCAAAGGAGTTTTGTGTGTTATGATCCGGTTGAATGATATCGTGGTGAAGTTCGGCGACTTCACCGCCCTGCACGGCATCAACGTCCATGTGAAGGAGGGGGAGTTCTTCACATTCCTTGGCCCGTCCGGCTGCGGCAAGACCACCACCCTGCGCACCATCACCGGTTTTATCGAGCCGGTGGAGGGCACCGTGGTGGTGAAGGACCGGGACATCACCCACGTCCCCATCGAGGACCGCAACATCGGCATCGTGTTCCAGAGCTATGCCCTGTTCCCCACCATGACCGTCTATGACAACATCGCCTTCGGCCTGAAGGTCAAGAAGGTGAAAAAGGCGGAGATCGACCAGCGTGTGCGGGAGATCGCCCGGAAGGTGGACCTCAGCGACGAGCAGCTGCAGAAGGCCGTGTCCCAGCTGTCCGGCGGCCAGCAGCAGCGCGTGGCCATCGCCCGCGCACTGGTGACCAACCCCGCCATCATCTGCATGGACGAGCCGCTGTCCAACCTGGACGCCAAGCTCCGCGTCCAGCTGCGCAACGAGCTGAAAAAGATGCAGAAGGACTTCGGCATCACCACCATCTATGTCACCCACGACCAGGAGGAGGCCCTGACCCTGTCCGACCGCATCGCCGTGTTCAACAAAGGCGTCATCGAGCAGATCGGCACCCCCAACGAGGTCTATAACCACTCCGCCACCGAGTTCGTGTGCAACTTCATCGGCGACATCAACCGTCTGGAGACGCCGCTGGTGCAGCACCTCAACGACCGCGGCGCCGGGCTGGACGCCGCCCGGCACAACTACATCCGTCTGGAGCGGCTCCACGTCAACGTGCCGCCCCGTGACGGCGAACTGGCGCTCTCCGGTGTGGTGGAGAGCCGGGAGTACTACGGCCTGTACATCAAGTACTATATCACTGTGGAGGGCCAGACCCTGAAGGTCATCGAAAAGAACGACGGCGTCAACATCTACGAGCCGGCCCAGCAGGTGTCCGTGGTCATCAATCCCGCCCACGTCATGGCTTACGACGCCAGCGAGGAGGCGGCCCATGAGTAACTCCCTGACGCGCCAGCGCCCCGATGCCGCCTTTGTGGTGCGGATCATCGGCATCGTGCTGTTCGCCTATTTCTTCTTCGGGTTCATGCTGCTGCCGTGCCTGAACACGCTGACCAGCATCTTCACCACGAAAAACGCCGCCGGAGAAACGGACCCCTGGGCGGTCATCAAGTTCTTCTTTGCCGGCAACATGAGCCGCTATGTGTGGAACTCCCTGAAGCTGGCCATCTGCCTGGTGGTCACCGTCAACGTGGTGGGCGTGTCCATCGTGCTGCTGACGGAGTATTTCGACATCAAGGGCGCCAACATCCTGCGCCTGGGCTACATGACCACCATGATCTACTCCGGCGTGGCGCTTGTTACCGGCTACCTGTTCCTGTACGACCCCAACGGCATCCTGACCACCGCGCTGGCCAACGCCTTCCCGGATTTCAACCGCAACTGGTTCTCCGGCTTCAACGCGGTGCTGTTCACCATGACGTTTGCCTGTACGTCCAACCACGCGCTGTTCCTGCGCAACGCCATCCGCGGCATCGACTACAACACCGTGGAGGCTGCCCGGAACATGGGCGCCAAGCCCTTCAAGGTGCTGTGGAAGGTGGTCTTCCCCACGCTGGTGCCCACCATGTTCTCCCTGACGGTCATGACGTTCATCACCGGCCTTTGCGCCATGTCCGCCCCCACCCTGCTGGGCTACGATTCCATCAACCCGGAGATCGTCCGTCTGGCCGGCTCCTCCGTGGCGGATGAGTCCTTCCCCCAGGCCCGGGCCGCCCTGCTGTCCATCATTCTGGCCATGTTCACCATCGTGCTGCTGACGGTGCTGTCCGCCTACGAGCGCAAGGGCCACTACCTGTCGGTGTCCAAGACCAAGGCCAAGCTGGTGAAGCAGAAGATCACCAACCCCGTGTGGAACGTGCTGGCCCATATCTACGCCTATGTGCTGTTCATCATCTACATGATCCCCGTGGTGATGATCATCGTTTTCTCCTTCCAGACCTACGGTGCCATCCGCATGAAGAAGCTGGATCTCAGCAACTGGACGCTCATCAACTACTTCGGCACCCAGGACTACGAGTATCTCACCAACCGCGGCACCTACAAGCTGCGCAAGGGCTCCATCTCCGGCCTGTTTGCCAATGACGCCACGCTGGGCGGCATCAAGATGAGCTTCCTGCTGTCCGTCATCGCGGCGGCGCTGGCCTGCCTCATCGTGGTGGTGGCCTGCAACTACATCTTCAAGAACCGCAACAAGAAGTCCGGCATCGTGCTGGAGTACTGCCTGCTGTTCCCGTGGCTGCTGCCCACCATCCTCATCTGCTACTCCTACCGCACCTACTTCAACTCCGACGCCATCTGGTATGTGGGCAACATGAACCTGTACTACGCGGAGAACGTCCGTCTGCTCATCGTTCTGGCCTACACGGTGGTGAAGCTCCCCTTCTCCCTGCGCATGATCAAGGCCGCCTTCTACTCCATCGACTCGGAGCTGGAGGATGCCGCCCGGAACATGGGCGCCAGCGGCCTGCGCACCTTCCTGAAGGTAAAGCTGCCCATCATCCTGCCCAGCGTACTGGCGGTGTTCGCCCTGAACTTCAACGCCCTGTTCACGGAGTACGACATGTCCGCCACCTTCGCCAGCTCCTACGGCACCAGCTATGCCATGGTCATCCAGTCCATGTGCGCCGAGGAGGGCCTGTACGGCTACAACGTCAATGCCTCCGGACGGCGCTGCGCCTCCACGGTGTTCATCATGATCGTGTCGGGCATCATCCTGTATCTGGTCTACGGCGTGGGCGGCCGCGACCTGGGCGAGCGGCTGGACGCCAGAGCCCGCCGCAAACGCATCCTCAACCGCATGACCGGCGTGTTCCGCCGCAGCGGTGACAGCGCCGTGGAAGAACCGGGGGAACAGCTATGATCCGACACATCGTATTTGACATGGGGCAGGTGCTGGTGCACTTCAGCGCCGGCCTGTTTTCGGAGCGTCTCCGCCTCAGCGAGGCGGACGCCGAACTGATCCGCCGGGAGGTGCTGACCACCGTCGAGTGGGTGCGCATGGACCGCGGCTCCATCTCCGACGACGACGCGCTGGCCCGGATGTGCGCCCGTCTGCCGGCACATCTCCATGACACGGCGGCCTATCTCGTCCGCCGCTGGAACGATCCCATCGTCCCCGTGCCCGGCATGGCGGAGGTGGCCCGGGACCTGAAGGCCGCCGGGTATGACCTGTACCTGCTGAGCAACGCCGCCAGCCGCCAGCACACCTACTGGCACGATATCCCCGGCAGCGAATACTTCAGCGGCACATTCATCTCCGCCGACCACCACCTGCTGAAGCCGGAGGACGCAATCTATCAGGCGTTTTTCCGGAAATTCGGCCTGAAGCCGGAGGAGTGCCTGTTCATCGACGACTCCCCCGCCAACATCGAGGCGTCGGAGAACGCCGGCATGGCCGGCATCGTGTTCCACGGCGATGCGGCCCGCCTGCGCCGCCAGCTGGCGGAGCGGGGCATCCTGTAAAGTGAAAAAGACCGGCTGTGCCATCGGCACAGCCGGTCTTTTTTTATACAGCCGCTTATACAGACGGCAGCAGCGGGCGGCTGATGGGCTGTGTGCCCAGCAGCATCTGGTACTCGCCGTCCAGCAGGATCTGCACCTCGCTGACCCCCTCCAGAGAGCACAGGGAGTTCACCACGCCCTCCAGCAGCAGCCGCTGCTCGGTGCTGCTCTCCGGCAGCAGCTCCACGCAGCTGCCCGGCAGGTTCAGGTAGCAGGTGCCGCCCTCCACGCTGGCGGCCAGCGCCGTGAAACCCCTGGGCAGCAGCGGCTCCAACCCGGCGTAGCTGTCCAGAGGACGCTCCGCCAGCGCCTTGATCACCGCCTCCGCCGGGGTCTCGCCCTCGTATACCGTGAGCCGCCGGCTCTCCTCCACCAGATCGCCGATGCCGTCGGGGAAATACAGCGTCACCTCCACGGTGCGCACGATATCCTCCGGGCTGGTCAGCAACACCTGGGCGGAGGTGTAGACCTCGTCCGCCCGCTCCGCCGGAGGTTCGCCCATCACCGTGAGCCGCACGGCGTAAATGCCCGTCAGCTGCAGCAGCGACAGGGTGATGCAGTAATCGGCGATGGTGCGGTCGATGCCGGTGAGCCGGTCATATTCGCTGCTGAGATCCACCGACACCGTACCGCCGGTGACGGTGCAGCTGCGGACGGCGGTGCCCTCCGGGACGGGGCTCGTGAAGCCGGAAGCCCTGCACCCGCCCAGCAGCAGCTCCATGATATACTGCGCCTGCTGCTGGCGGCCCCGGTCGTCGCCTGTCACCTTCTTCCAGCTGACCTGTACGCTGGTGATGGCATCGGAACCGCCAATGCTCTTATCCCGTGTATTCAGCGCCGCCGGGCAGTACAGGCGCAGGCTGTTGGCCGTCTGGCCGCAGGCCGTCAGGCCCAGCAGCACCACCGCCGCCAGCACCGCCGCTGCGGCACGCTTCATCCTTTTCATGGCTCCTCCTCCCGCTGTGCCAGCGGCAGCGTCACGGTAAACACCGTGCCCACGCCGTCCGCGCCGTGACCGGCCCGGATGGTGCCGCCCCGGTTCTCGATGGTGTCCTTCACGATGGACAGGCCCAGTCCGGTGCCGCCCACCTCCCGGGAGCGCATTTTATCCACCCGGTAGAACCGGTCGAAGATATGGGGCAGATCCTCATCGGGGATGCCGATGCCGTTGTCGGTGACGGTGATGACCACCTGCCCGTCCTGCGCCCATGCCTCCGCCCGGACAAAGCCGTTCTCCGCGGCGGAGTATTTGATGGCGTTCTCCATCAGGTTATAGAGGATCTGGTGCACGTCGTCGTCGGTGGCCATGGCCACCGCGTCCTCCGACGCGGCGCCGGAGATGGTGACGCCCTTCTCCCCGGCCACGACGCCCAGCATCCGCTCCACCCGCTGCATAACAGGCCCCACCGCCACCGGGTAGGCCGCCTGCACCACGCCGCCGTCCAGCCGCGTCAGCCGCAGCAGGTTCTCGGTGATGCGGCTGAGCCGCTCCGCCTCCCGGCCGATGTCGGTGACGAACTCCTTGGTGGTCTCCGGGTCCATGTTGTCCGTCTGCAAAATGGAATCCGTCAGCAGGCGGATGCCCGCCAGCGGCGTTTTCAGCTCGTGGCTGGCGTCGGACACGAACCGGCGCCGGGCATCCTCCGTGGTCTGCAGGCGGTCTGTCAGGCTGTTGAACTCCGCTGCGATCTGGGCGATCTCGTCGGTGCCGCTGGCATCGGCGCGGTGGCTGTACGCACCCTCACGGACGCTGCGGATGGCCTGCAGAAGGCCGCTGATCTGCCGCGTCAGCATGCGGGAGAGGGCGATGCTCAGTCCCGCCACCAGCAGCGCGATCATCACCGAGATGGTCAGCAGGTTGCTCTGAAAACTCTTGAGCAGCGCCGCCTGCTCCGTGTCGTAGTCGTAGGCGTACACCGCGCCCACCGTCTGGTTGTGGTACACCACCGGCGTGGCCATGCGGCTGAGGAACGCCTCGCCGTCATACTGGCAATAGAACGTATCGCTGCCCTTCAGCGCCGAGGCGATCACCGAGTACAGGGCGTACTCGCCCACGGCGTCGTCGCCCTGCCGGGTATCGTACACCACCAGGCCGGTATCGTCCGTCACCATGATGCGGGTGGCGCCCGTCTCGTTCAGGCCGGTCAGCGCTGCGGAGACGTTCTCCTCCGTCAGCTGTCCCATGCCCATCAGCGCCGACTCGATGACCTTGGCCGTGCTCCGCAGGTTGGCCTGGTTGGAGGACACCATCAGGTTCTGGGACACCAGCAGCGGGTAGGAGTTCAGCAGGATCAGCACCGCCGCGATGACCAGAATATAGCTGAGGCTGAACTTGAACTGCAGTGTTGCCTTGCCCCGCAGCTTCTTATACCACGCCGACAGCCTGTCCCAGACCGGGCCGCACCGCCGCGTCAGCTTGTCCAGGACCGGCTTACACCGTCGGCTGACTATCTCCCTTAAAATAGTAACCCACTCCCCACTTTGTCATGATATGCACCGGCTTGGCCGGGTCCGGCTCCAGCTTCTCCCGCAGGCGCCGGATGTGTACGTCCACCGTGCGGTAGTCCCCGGCGTAGGAGTAGCCCCACACCAGATCCATCAGGCTCTCCCGGCTGTACACCCGCCGGGGGTTCTTCATCAGAAGCTCGATGAGGTCGTACTCCTTGGCGGTCAGGTCGATGGTCTTTCCGTCCCGGATGGCCACCCGCTCCTCCGTGTCCAGACTCAGGTCGCCCACGGTCAGCAGCGGCGCCCGCTGGGGCTGCTGGGCCGCCTGGCCGCCGCCGGACCGCCGCAGCAGCGCCCGGATGCGTGCCTTCAGCTCCAGAATATTGAAGGGCTTGGTCACATAGTCGTCGGCGCCGCAGGCGAAGCCCATCAGCTTGTCGCTGTCCTCGCTGCGGGCGGTGAGCATGATGATGGGCACATCGGAAAACTCCCGTATCTGCATGCAGGCATCGCCGCCGGACAGGCCCGGCATCATCACGTCCATCACGATGAGGTCAAAGTTCTCCTTCCGGGCCAGCTCCACGGCGGAGGCACCGTCATAGGCGGGCACCACCTCGTAGCCCTCATTTTCCAGATTGAACTTCATGCCCTTGACCAGCAGCTTCTCGTCGTCCACTACCAATATTTTCATTCCCGTGTCTCCTTCGTTGTGATATGGTCCCGCAGGCCGTCCAGCGTGGCCTGCCCGATGCCGTCCACCTCCAGCAGCTGCTCCGGGTCGGTAAAGGGCCCGTTGGCTGTCCGCCAGTCGATGATCCGCCGGGCCAGCACCGGCCCGATCCCCGGCAGCGCGTCCAGTTCGTCCGCATCCGCCGTGTTGATGTTCACTTTATCCTCTGCCTGCTCCGCCGCCGGTGTCAGCGCCTCCACGGTGTAGTCCTCCCGCACGGTGTGCGGCGTCAGGAGGTACACGGCACCCATCGCCAGCAGGAACAGCGCCGTCAGCGCCAGCAGAAAGACGTCTGTTCTTGACAGTTTTATCCGCCCGTCCACGGTTGACTCCCCCCAGATTTTCGCGTATAATGGAATTTGCAGTTTCCGGCGGGCAGCGCCTGTCCGCCGTATCCCACGATATTATAACATACATGGAGAAAAAATCTATGAAAATCCGCCGCTTTTTATCCGTTTTTTTACTGACGTGCCTCCTGTGCGCCCTGTTCACGCCCCAGGCGCTGGCGCTGGAGGATCCGGACATCCACGCCAAGGCTGCCATTCTGGTGGACGGCGGCTCCGGCACCGTCCTGTACGGCAAGAACATCCACGAGGAGCTGCCCATGGCCAGCATCACCAAGGTCATGAGCGCCCTGCTGGTGCTGGAGGCCGTTGACCGCGGCCAGCTCCGCATGGACCAGGAGGTCACCGCCTCCCAGACCTCCATGAAGGGCATGGTGGAGGACGGCAGCACCGCCGACATCCAGGTGGGCGAGACGCTGACGGTGGAGCAGCTGCTGTACTGCATGCTGGTGATCTCCGCCAACGAGACGTGCAACATCCTGGGCGAGGCCGTGTCCGGCACCGTGGACGCCTTCGTGGAGAAGATGAACCAGCGGGCCCAGGAGCTGGGCTGCGAGAACACCCATTTCGCCAACACCACCGGCCTCACCCAGTCCGGTCACTACTCCTCTGCGTGGGACATCTACCTCATCACCCGGGAGGCCATGAAGCACGACGTGTTCATGACCATCGTCAATACCAAGGCCTATACCGTGCCCGCCACCAACATGACGGATAAGGAGCGGGAGCTCCACAGCACCAACGCCCTGATCTCCAACTGGCGCATGACCGGCTACCTCTACTCCGGCGCACAGGGCATCAAGACCGGCACCACCGACGCGGCAGGCCACTGTCTGGTGTCCTCCGCCATCCGGGGCAGCCGCACCCTTATCAGCGTGGTGCTGGGCTGCGAGGAGGTCAAGACCGAGACCGGCGGCAGCCGTGTGGAGAGCTTTACCGAGACGGCCCGGCTGTTCGACTGGGGCTTTGACAACTTCGCCGACCGCACGGTGCTGGAGGAGAACGAGCTGATCTGCGAGGTGCCCGTGGCCCTGAGCAATGAGGTGGCCACCGTGGCCGTCCATCCGGCCTACACCGCCGAGGCGGTGCTGCCCAAGGATCTGGAGCTGGCGCAGCTCCAGCGCACCGTGGACTGCGTGGAGTCCGTGGACGCCCCCGTTGCCGCCGGGGACGAGCTGGGCACCATCACCATCTCCTATGACGGCACGGACTACGTCACCGTTCCGCTGCTGGCCGTGGCCGATGTGTCCGCCAGCCGTTTCCTGCTGGCCAAAAAGGCCATCGGCCAGTTCTTCTCCCGGACGCCGGTAAAGATCGTCGCCATCGTACTGGTGGTGCTGGTCACCGCCGCGCTGGTCTGGTTCCGGCTGTATGGCCGCACCCGCCGCTACGGCAAGGCGTCCAGCAAGCGCTACCGCCAGCACGCCTACCGCGGACGCCGCCGCTGAGCCATGGAGGACTTACATATCCTGTACGAGGACGCGCATCTCGTCCTCTGCGTCAAGCCCGTGGGCGTCCTGTCGGAGGACAGTGACACCGCCGCCTGCATGCCCGCCCTGCTGCGGCAGCACTACCGGGCGCAGGGCAAGCCCGACTACATCGCCACCGTTCACCGGCTGGACAAGATCGTGGGCGGCGTCATGCTGTTCTCCCGCCGCCGGGAGGTGACGGGAAAGCTCACCGCCGCCGTGGCGGAGCGCCGCATCACCAAGGAGTATCTGGCGGTGCTGCGGGGCCGCCCGCAGGAGGCGTCCGCCACCCTGACGGACCTGCTGTTCCGGGACGCCGCCAGGAACAAGAGCTATGTGGTCAAGCGGATGCGCAAGGGCGTCCGGGAGGCCTCTCTGGACTACACCACCCTGGCCAGCACGGAGGAGCTGACGCTGGTGCGCGTCCGGCTCCACACCGGCCGCACCCACCAGATCCGCGTGCAGTTCTCCTCCCGGGGCCTGCCGCTGCTGGGGGACATCCGCTACGGCAGCAAGGCTCCCTGCACCACGGCGCTGTGGTCGTACCGCATAGCCTTCACCCATCCCGTCACCGGCAGACCGGTGGACGTGACCTGTCCCCCGCCGGAGAACTGGCCGTGGACACTGTTCCTCCTTGAAACGTAAAAAAGACGACGGCTGCGCCGTCGTCTTTTTCTGTCATTGCTTCTCCTTTTCCAGCGCCCGGGTCAGCGCCGTGGCCAGCTGGTCGGGACAGGAGGTGGGCTTGCCGCCGCACTGGATGCCCTTCATCCGTGCGATGGCGTCCTCCGCCTTCATGCCGACCACCAGGCGGCTGATGCCCTGCAGATTGCCGTTGCAGCCGCCCTCGATGCGCACATCGCGGATGACGCCGTCCTCCAGCTCCACTGTCATGCTGCGGGAGCAGACGCCCTTTGTCATATAGGTATACGTTGTCATGGTCATGTCTCCTTTGTGTTTTCCACCGGCGGCAGGATCACCACATCCAGCCGCCGCCGCATGGCGTACTCGATGGTGCGCCGTGTGCCGCCGGACTGTCCGTCGTGGACGGCGATGAGCATGGCGGCGTGATCCACCATGTACCGGTTCCGCCGCTGCATACACCCGACGTCGTAGTGATCCTGCACCACCGTCTCGTAGTCGCAGCGATCCACCAGCGACTGCCAGCGCGCCCGCTCCGCCTCCGGCCAGCCCTCCGGCTGGCTGGGACAGGGGATGGCGGCCTCCACCGTCACGTCGGGGTAGTCCCGCCGCAGCAGCAGCACCGCCTCGCAGGCGTAGAAGTCCACGCCTCGCGCCATGCCGCAGATAAAATGGCGGTATCCCTGGGCGCAGGCGCTCTCCGCCGCGTCGTACAGCCGCCTTTTCAGTGCGGCGCACCGGGGATCGGACTCATCGTCGCCCCACGGCAGCTTCTCCGGCCGGTAGCCGGAAAAGCACACGGACATCTGTCTCGGCCCCATGCCGTCACCTGCCTTCCGCCGCTTATTGTACCCAAAAAGCCGGACTTTGTAAAGGGGTCATTCCGCCTCGTCCGGCAGGAACTCCATCAGATCCCCCGGCTGGCAGTCCAGCGCGGCGCACAGCCGGTCCAGCGTCTCCAGCCGCACCGCCCGGGCCTTTCCGGTCTTGAGGATGGACAGGTTCGCCATGGTGATGCCCACCCGCTCGCTCAGCTCCGTCAGGCTCATTTTCCGCTTTGCCAGCATCACGTCTATATGAAATACGATCATACCGCCACCTCACACCGTCAGGTCGCTCTCGTCCTGCAGCGCCGCCGCGTCCGCCACCAGACGGCCCAGTGCCATGGCCATGACGCCCACCAGCGCGCACACCATGGTGCCGGCGGGCATGAGGATCACCGTCAGTCCCGGTGAGCCGGCGCTCAGCAGCCCCAGCACGATCACGCCCACAGGCACCAGTACCGCGTCGCAAAACGCCAGACGGGACACGGTACGCAGCGCCCGTGCGTTCTCCCGGCAAAACGCCTCGCCCCGTCCGATGCGGCCAAAGACCGCCCACATCAGGGCCATCGCCCAGAATACCGGCACGGCGAACAGCCATGCAAAGGCAAGGCACGGCCAGAACGCCCACGCAAACTCCGGGTCGGCCTCGGCGATACCTCGTCCCAGCTCCGGCAGGAACCAGAAGAAGATGGCCGCGCATACCACCGCCGCGATCACAAGGCCGATACGCAGCAGCGCCGCCAGCCGTTTATGCTCGATACGCTTCATATCACCACATCCTTTCTGTGGTCAGCATAGCACAGTGCATATCGTTTGTCAATCATTATTTATCGTAATTCGATAATTATTTTCCGATACGCGATATGTTCCGAGCCCATAAAGAAAACAGTTGCATTTTGCGGGAGCATGGTGTATCATATGAGTCGAAAACAACCGCATATTTGTCTTCGGGGCGGGGTGTGATTCCCCACCGGCGGTATAGTCCGCGAGCGGCGTGAGCCGCAGGAACCGGTGCGATTCCGGTACCGACAGTATAGTCTGGATGAGAGAAGGCGTGTATGGCATTTTTGTAATGCTCTTTTTTGATGCGTACACCTTGGAAGGCAATTTTCCGGGTGTTTATCATCAAGAAGGAGTGTTTTTTTATGGCTCAGAAGCAAAAGACCCATCGTATCGCGGTCGCCGCCCTGCTGGCAGCGGTGGCCGCCGTCCTCCAGTTCGTGGAGTTCTCCATCCCCGTCATGCCCGCGTTCGTCAAGCTGGACATCTCCGACCTGCCCGCCCTGCTTGGCACATTCTCCCTCGGCCCCGTCTATGGCGTCGCCATCCAGTTTGTGAAGAACCTGCTGCACCTGCCCTTCGGCTCCAGCGCCTGCGTGGGCGAGCTGTCCAACTTCCTGCTGGGCGCTACCTTCGCCTTCATCGCCGGTATCATCTACAAGAAGCACAAGAACCGTTCCGGCGCTCTGTGGGGCTCTGTGGCCGGCGCCGCCGCCATGGCGCTCATCAGCCTGCCCCTGAACTACTTCATCGTCTACCCCGCCTATGTGGTGCTGTACGGCCTGCCGCTGGAGGGCATCGTGGGGATGTACGAGGCCATTCTGGGCACCGTGGCCCATGTCCCCACCGGCAACGCCCTGTTCAACTGCCTGCTGGTGTTCAACGTACCCTTTACCCTGTGCAAGGGCCTGCTGGACGTGGCGCTGTGCTTCCTGATCTACAAGCCCCTTAGCCCCCTGCTCCACAAATAAGCATCCCGGCGGTCAAAAATTTCTGACAGGCGGACGCGCTTTGCGCGTCCGCCTGTTTTTTCCTCTTTTCAAACGCCGCCGCTCGTGCTATAATAGAACAAGCATTCCATTTGGAGGGAGGGCGCCGCCATGGCCGACCGCATCATTCTCCACTGCGACCTGAACTGCTTTTTCGCGTCGGTGGAGCTGCTGGAAAAACCGGCGCTGCAAAACGTGCCGGTGGCCGTCTGCGGCGACCCCGCCTCCCGCCACGGCATCATTCTGGCCAAAAACGAGGCGGCCAAAAAAATGGGCGTCCAGACGGCGGAGACGGTGTGGCAGGCCAGGCAGAAGTGCCCCCATCTGATATTGCTGCCGCCCCACCACAGCCTGTACGCCGACTACTCCCGCCGGGTCAACGCCATATACGGACAGTACACCGATCTGGTGGAGCCCTTCGGCATCGACGAGAGCTGGCTGGACGTGACCGGCAGCCTCCACCTGTTCGGCGGCGACGCCCGGCAGCTGGCGGACGATATCCGCAGCCGCCTGCGGCAGGAGCTGGGGCTGACCATCTCCGTGGGCGTCTCCTTCAATAAGGTGTTTGCCAAACTGGGCAGCGACTACAAGAAACCGGACGCCACCACCGTGATCTCCCGGGAGAACTGGCGGGACATGGTGTGGCCGCTGCCGGTGGGCGATTTGCTGTATGTGGGCCGCGCCGCCCGGCGCACACTGGCGCAGTACGGTGTGGAGACCATCGGGCAGCTGGCGGCGTGCAAGCCGGAGATGCTGGAGCAGCTCATGGGCAAGACGGGCGTGCAGCTCCACCGCTACGCCAACGGGCTGGACGACGCCCCTGTCCGCCCCCAGCATGAGCAGGAGCAGGTGAAGTCCGTGGGCAACAGCACCACGTTCCCGGAGAACCTGACCCGCTGGGAGCAGGTGCGCGGCGGCCTGCAAATGCTCAGCGACAGCGTGGCCGCCCGCCTGCGGCAGCAGGGGCTGTACTGCGGCGGCGTGTCCGTGGGCGTCCGGGACGCCCAGTTCCGCACGGTCAGCCGCCAGATGCGCCTGCCCGGCCCTACCCACCTGATGCGGGACATCTACACCGCGGCGCTGGAGCTGACGGGGCAGATCTGGAAGGCCCCCACCCCCATCCGCCTGCTGTCCGTCACCGCCCTGTATCTCACCGACAGCGCCGACTCCTACCAGCAGCTGGACCTGCTGGCCGGTGACGCGCCCCGGCGCGACCAGCGGCAGGAGCAGCTGGAGTCCGCCATGGACGCCATCCGCGGCAAATACGGCCGGGACGCCATCTCCTTCGGCCACCGGGGAAAAGTCGGCTGGGATGACTGAATCGGCAGTTGCAGTTTTCCGCGCACCGTGTTAGAATAAGGTGTATTCTGCCGGTACTGCCGGCATCAACAAGGCGGAACACACCATGCCCGAACACGTCCCCTCCCGGCTGGACACCTCCGGCGTCCCCCGGGGCCCCCTGAACTGGATCTATTTCCCGCTGGCGCTGCTGTATCACGAGCTGCTGCTGCGGGCCTTCGATACCACCGTGTCCTTCTTTGACACGGCGCTGCTGCCCATTGCCCTGTCGGCGCTGGGCGGCGGCCTGCTGCTGAGCCTGCTGGCCAACCTGCTGCCGTGGCGCAAAGGCACCCGCTGGGCCGGGCTGGCCGTGATCTTCCTCTGGTCGGTGTACGTCTGCATCGAGTACTGCTGCAAGAGCTACTTCAAATCCTACTTCGCCATGACGTTCATGGTCACCATGACCGGCCATGTCATCAGCGATTTCGCCGGTACCATCCCCGATGTGGTGCTGCCCCGGCTGCCCTTCATCCTGCTGGCGCTGGTGCCCTTCGTGCTGGCCATCCTCCTGCGCCGCCTGATCGTGCAGGACCTCCGGATGAGCCGTCCAGCCCTGCTGTTCGTGGCTGTGATCTCCGCCGTGACCATCGGCAGCGCCGCGGCGGTGTGCCGCTTCGGCCCCAACGCCGCCCTCTACACCTACGACTACAACGCCGACAGCGCCGTGTCCCGGTTCGGACTGGGCGTCAGCCTCCGTCTGGAACTGACCTACGCCCTCACCGGCACACCCACGCCGCCGCTGGAGCCTCTGCCCCAGCCGGAGGAGCCTGTGGCGGACCCCACCCCGGACCCCACGGACCCGACACCCACGGACTACGGCTGCAACGCGCTGGACATTGACTTCACCGCTCTGGCGGACGCCGCGTCCGACAGTACGCTGGCCTCTCTCCACCGCTATGTGGCCTCCCGCACCCCCTCCCGCCAGAACCAGTACACCGGCATGTTCCAGGGCAAGAACCTGATCCTGCTGACGGCGGAATCCTTCTCGCCGTGGTTCATCTCCGAGGAGCTGACCCCCACGTTGTACCGCCTGACCCACGAGGGCTTCGTCTGCACCAACTACTACCAGCCCGGCTGGGGCCAGTCCACCACCGGCGGCGAGTACGCCGTCCTCACTGGCCTGCTGCCCACCTGGGTCAACGGCGATGTCAGCTTCTGGGCCAGCCGCTACGACTACATGCCGCTGACGCTGGGCAATCAGTTCCGCGCGCTGGGCTACCAGACCCCGGCGTGGCACAACAACACCTACAACTACTACGGCCGCGACGCCACCCACCCCAATCTGGGCTATGACTACCAGGGCATCGGCTCTGGCCTCGACCTCCCCAACCCCGGCGGCGGCTGGCCCTACTCCGATCTGGAGATGCTGGAGGCCACGCTGGACAGCTATGTGGACACCTACCTCACCACCGGTCAGCCCTTCCACGCCTACTATATGACCGTCAGCGGCCACGGCAGCTACAACTGGGGCCAGTCCATGTCCGCCAAGAACCGCGCCGCCGCACAGGCCGCCTATCCCGACGCCTCCGCGCCGGTGCAGGCCTATGTGGCCGCCAATCTGGAGCTGGAGGCCGCTCTGACCTATCTGGTGGAGCAGCTGGAGGCCAGGGGCATCGCCGATGACACGGTGATCTGCCTGTCCGCCGACCACTATCCCTACGCCCTGGCGGAGACGGACGTGGACTACTACGCCGAGCTGACGGGCCGGCAGGACACGGATCTGGACACCTCCCGCTACCGCAACGCCCTGATCCTCTGGTGCGGCAGCATGAAGGAGCCGGTAACGGTGGACGTTCCCTGCAGCGCCGTGGACATCGTGCCCACCCTCAGCAATCTGTTCGGCCTGTCCTACGACTCCCGGCTTCTGTCGGGCCGGGACATTCTGGACGGCAGCTACAATGCCGCCAGCGCCTCCGGGTCCTTCCCGCTGGTGATCCTGCCTACTGCCGCCGGCAACAGCTGGGCCACCGCCGCCGGCGTCTACGAGGCGCCCACCGGCACCTTCACCCCCACCCCCGGCATCACGGTGGAGGACGGCTATGTGGACAGCATCAACCGTCTTGTCTCCACGAAATACACCTACGCCAAGCTGCTCATTCAGTACGACTACTACCGTGTCGTGCTGGGCAGCGTCGGCTGAGATGCAAAACCCCCGCGCCGTTTTGAACGGCGCGGGGGTCTTTCGTCTTGTATCGGTCCTCAGTGCCGGCCCACGCGGCCCCACTCCTCGGGGTCCTCGTACACCAGATGGATGTCCTCCAGATACGGGGTGTCCATGGGGTTGCTCATGGGCGCCGCCTGCTTGTAGCGCTCCAGGTTCCGCCGGGACTTCTCCGGCGGCTGCACCGTACCGGCGCCGGCGATGCACCCGCCGGGGCAGGCCATGCCCTCCAGCAGATAGCCGTCGTACTTACCCGTCCGGGCGATGCGCAGCATCTTGCGGCACTCCTCCAGTCCCTCCGCCGCCACGGTCTTGACCTCCACCCCCGGATGGAGCCGGTGGATAACATCCTCCACCGCCTTGGCCACACCGCCGCCGGCGGCAAAGCCCACGCCGGGCGCCGACGCCTCGTAGTGCGCCGCCGTGTCCCCGATCTGGGAGAAGTCGATGTTCTTGGCATCAAACATGCCCCGCAGCTCCTCAAACGTCAGCACGAAGTCCACATCGCTGCGGATGGAGCGGCGGCTGGCCTCCAGCTTCTTGGCGGCACAGGGGCCGATGAACGCCACCCGGCAGCCGGGGTCCTTCTGCTTCTGCAGCCGGGCCGTCAGCACCATGGGCGTCATGGTCATGGAGATGTAGGGCGCAAAGCCCGGAAATTCCTTCTTGGCCATGACGGACCATGCCGGGCAGCAGGAGGTCGCCATAAACGGCTGCTTCTCCGGCACATCCCGCAGGAACTCCTCCGCCTCCTCGATGGCGCACAGGTCGGCGCCGATAGCCACCTCCACCAGCGCGTCGAAGCCCAGCATCTTCATGGCCTCCCGGATCTGGCCCGGCGTCACGTTGTCTCCGAACTGGCCCCAGAAGGCCGGCGCAATGATGGCCACCACCTTGTCGCCCTTCTTGATGGCGTGGATCAGCTGGAACAGCTGGCCCTTATCCACAATGGCGCCGAAGGGGCAGTTCACCAGGCACATGCCGCAGTTGACGCATTTGTCGTAGTCGATGTCCGCCCGCCCGTACTCGTCCTGCCCGATGGCGTGCATGCCGCAGGCCTCCTGACAGGGACGGGTGAACTTGATGATGGCCTGATAGGAGCAGGCCTCCCGGCACTTGCCGCACTTGATGCACTTGCTCTGGTCGATGACAGCCTGGCCCCGCTCGGTGCTGATGGCCCCCTTGGGGCAGGCGTGCTGGCAGTGGCGCGCAAGGCACCCCTGGCACGCCCCCGTCACCTCGTAGTGAGTAGGCGCACAGGCGTTGCAGGCGTATTTGATGACGTTGATCAGCGGGGGATCGTAGTATTTCTCCGCAATGGCGCTCTCCTCCACGCCGTCGGACAGCAGCGTGTGCTCCGTCACCGGCCGCAGCGGCAGGCCCATCGCCAGCCGGATGCGTTCGCCCACGATGGCCCGCTCCAGAAATACCGACTCCCGCTGGCGTCCGATCTCCCCGGGCACGATCTCATAGGGCAGCTTTTCGATGCGGGTGTAGTCCCCGCCCTCGTAGGCCAGCTTCGCCACCTCGGCAAATACACGCCGGCGGATATCCGCCACGCCGCATTTGATGTTTCTCATTCCTTTTGTATCCTCCCAAACAGGCATGTCACTCTATGCTGTATTATACCCGTTCCCCCGCCGGGATGGCAATATCCGCCATAAGAGAATTTCCCGCATCCTGCGGATAAGTTCTCATGCAATATGACCAGACGCCGTTTCTTTTTCTTTAAAACGGCGTGCTTTCTGTCAAATATCCGTTAAAAAGTTTTGCGTTTTTTCAGTTTTTACTTTCTCGAGAAATATCTTTCTTCAAAAGAAACTCTGCGTTCTCCGACTCTATATCCGCCCCTGCAGCGCCTCCTCCAGCTTCCCCAGCGCCTTCTTCTCGATGCGGGACACATAGCTCCGGCTGATGCCGTACAGCGCCGCCACCTGCTTCTGGGTCTGCGGCAGCCGTCCGTCCAGACCGTAGCGCCGCCGGATGATGTCCGCCTCCCGCTCCGTCAGCACCTCCGCCACCAGCCGCCGGATAAGCACGCGGTTCTCCTTGTCCTGCAGCTCCTCCAGCATGGTGTCGTCCTCGCCCACCACGTCGCTGAGGTACAGGGCATCGCCCTCCGGCCCCGTCTCGATGGTGTCCGACAGCGACACCTCGCCCTGCAGCTTCCGCTGCGCCCGAAAGTGCATCAGGATCTCATTCGCTATCCTCTCCCAACGGATACATAGGTTGGTCAATGGGTGGCAAATCCGCCTCTCCATCCTCCGCGAAGAGGTAAACATAGGCGTTTTTGCCGTCCCAGGCCACCTTTTTGACGATGGTGCGCAGCAGGCGGCGTTTTTCCTCCAGCGTGGCAGAATCCACTGCGCTGGCAAAGGATTCGATCATTTCCT
>URST01000013.1 GCA_900550585.1 uncultured Eubacteriales bacterium | reverse complement strand
CCAGCTACACGGATAAGAACGTCACAGCGGGCGGCACCTACAAATACACGGTGCGCGGCGTTGCGGCGGACGGCAAAACCATCAGCAAGGGCTTTGACGGCACCGGCAAGAGCGCCACGATGCCCAAGACCATTACACCCGCAAAAGTAGAGATGTCGGGATCGTCTGTGGACGGCAGCGTCATCGTGGTGAAATGGCGGGCGGCGGCCGGTGCGGCGACGTATAACGTGTACCGCAAGGGCCCCGGCAACACCAGCTGGCAGGCAGTGTCCTACAAGCAGAGCGCCACCAGCTACACGGACAGAAATGTGAAGCCCGACAGCACCTACTCCTACACGGTGCGGGGTGTGGCGGCGGATGGAAAAACCCTGAGCAAGGATTACGACAGCAAGGGCGTCACCCAAAAGACGCCGGCCACTGTCACACCCTCTGTCGTGGTGTTGCAGTCGGCGAAGGCGGATGCCGCCGGTATCACCGTGACATGGCAGGCGGCGGCCAATGCGGCAACGTATAATGTGTACCGCAAGGGCCCCGGCGACACCAGCTGGAAAGCCATCGCCTACAAGGTCAGCGGCACCAGCTATAAGGACACCAGCACCGCAAGGAACACGGAGTATACCTACACGGTGCGTGGCGTTGCGGCGGACGGCAAGACCATCAGTCCCTCCTATGACAGCACCGGCAAGAGCGCAAAGGTGACGGCGTCGCCCTCGGCTACCCCGGCGTATGTGACGATGAAAAGCGCTGTGCGGGTCACCAGCGGGACAAAGGGCATTTTGCTGACGTGGACCACCGCCAACAACGCCAAGACCTATAACGTGTACCGGGCGGCCAACCCGCCTACGGACAGCAACGGCAATCCCACGGCCGTATCCGCCTCCAAATGGGTACTGGTGGGGGAGAAGGTCGACGGCCTGAGCTTCAAGGACACCACCGGCAAGTCCGGCACTACCTACGCCTATACGGTGCGCGGCGTGGCGGCAGACGGCAAGACCCTCAGCGCCAACTATCATACGGTAGGCCTCCGGGCCACCATGCCCTGAGCGGCATACAGCAGAAATAAAAAGGGAGGGCCTCCGGCTGCGCCGGAGGCCCTCCCTTTTCGCGGTCAGAAGGGGATGGGGGCGATGGCGGACACATCGCCGGGGTCGGTGAACAGGGCACCGGACGGCGGCAGGATGGTGAACAGGATGTAGGCGATGGCCAGCAGGATCAGGGCGGTGTACCACAGCAGCTCACCGCCCTGCAGGCGGCGCAGCGCCAGTGCGCAGGCGGTCAGCCCGATGGCGGCGGCCAGCAGGCACAGGGGAATGGGGGGCAGCCCCGCGGCGCCCAAGGCCATGGCCGCGCCCACGGACAGCAGTACGGCGGCGCACAGGCCGCTGCGGGAGCTGCCGCCGTCCAGACGGCGCAGCACCAGCGCGGCGCACAGCTCCGGCCAGAGGGCCAGCTTGCCCAGCTCCCACGGGCTGCCGTTGACGGGGGACAGCACCTGGGTCAGTGGGTTGGGGAACCGGACGGACAAACCGTACAGCAGCGCCGCGCAGGCGGCGGCGGTGCAGAAACTCAACAGATAGCGCATACGGCGCATGGTACATCGCCTCCCTGTCCACACTGTATGCACGGCAGGGCGGAATATTCTCGCTGCACATTGACAGGGAACGGCGAAAAAGAGTATACTGAGAAAAGACTATCAAGAGGACAAGGAGAACGATATGGCAAAGAAAACGGGCCGTAAGGACACCTCCTCCGCCATGGGGCTGCAGCAGGAGCTGCGGCGGCCGTGGCTGGTGCCGGTGCTGGCGGTTTTTTACTTTTTCATTACATGTCTCATGCTGCACGGCAACAACAAGGGCATCACGCTGGTGCTGCTGCTGGCGGCCATCGTGTGCGTGATCGTGAAGGGCAGGACGCTGGCCCAGCGCATGACCTGGCCGGCGCTGCTGCTGGGGCTGTACGTTCTGATGGACGGTATCTCCACGCTGTATGCGCCGTCCGGCAAGTTTGCGCTGTTTGAGTTTCTGAAGGTAGCGGCGGCGGCCTGCCTGGCGCTGCTGCTGACGGCGGCGGAGCCGGAGCGGGAGCACCGCACGGGGCGCTGTGCCGCCACAGTGCTGGAGACGGTGGGCGCGCTGGCGGCGCTGTTCAGCATCGACACCGTGTCCACCCAGCTGCTGTACAAGCTGCTGGACGGCATGACCACCGCGCTGGGCGCGCCGCTGACGCTGCGCTCCCTGCTGCAGGAGCAGCGGCTCAAGACCATTTTTGAAAATCCCAATGTGTTTGCCGGATGTGCCGGTGTGGCCATATTGCTGTCGCTGGGCCTGGCGGTCACGGCGGAGACGCGGAAGGAGCGGTGCCTGCACCTGTCGTGCCTGCTGCTGAGCAGTACGGCGTTCCTGCTGGCGGTGAGCCGCGGCGCCATGCTGGCCATCGCGGCGGCGTTCCTGCTGTTTTTGCTGCTGGAGCGGGGACAGCGTCGGGCCGTTTCCTTTGTGCTGATGGTGGAGACGCTGGTACTGACGGCGGCGGCAAGTCTGGCGGTACTGCCGGCCTATGCCTCCGCCGGGGAGAAGGTACAGGTGCTGCCGCTGCTGGCAGTGCTGGCTGCCGCCGCGGCGCTGTGCGCGCTGGATATTTTCGCGGGGCGCCCGCTGGCGCTGCGCATGGCACAGCGGATGAAAACAGTGAATATCGTGCTGCTGGCGGTGCTGGCCGCCGCCATCGCGGCGATGGTGGTGGCTGTGAACTGGACGGGCGCCATTCGCATGAACGCCGGGGAGCAGATCACCCGCGGCGCGTATCTGGGCGCGGGTGACTACACCCTGCATGTGGAGGCCGACGGCCCCGTGACGGTGCAGGTGCAGACCCAGACCCGGGAGGACGCGGTGATGAACCGCAAGGAGACGGTCTACACGGGCGCGGCGGACGGCGCGGTGTTTACGGCACCGGAGGGCAACCAGTCCGTGACGTTCCTCATCAGCGCCGACGAGACGGTGCAGATCACCGCCATCCGCTATGAGGGTGCGGCGTCCGGAGAGCTGAAGCTGAAGTACAAGTTGCTGCCGGAGGCCATCGCGGGGCGCATCCAGACCCTGCGCTCCGAGGGCAACGTGGTGCAGCGCTTTGTGTATATCGGCGACGCCATGAAGCTGTTCAAGCGCAGCCCGGTTATCGGACTGGGCATGGGCGCCTTTGAAAACGGCATCTATAATGTGCAGTCCTATCATTACGAGACGAAGTACGTCCACAACCACTATGTGCAGACCATGGTGGAGACCGGCATTGTCGGCCTTATCCTGTGGCTGGGACTGCTGGCCGCCAACGCGGTGGGGCTGATCCGCCTGTGGCGCCGGGATCGGGAGGCGCAGCAGACCATGGCGCCGGCGCTGTGCGCGCTGCTGCTGTTCCTGATGATCCACGCGGCGGTGGAGGTCATTTTCTCCAGCGGCTACTTCCTGCCCTTCGGCTTCGGCGCGCTGGCCGTCATGAATCTGAGCTGCGGCCAGCTGGTCCCCCTGCGCTTTGCGGGGGAGAAGGCCCGCCGCTGGATGGTGTGGGCGGAGGCGCTGGGCCTGGCGGTTTTCGGCGTGCTGCTGCTCATGAACCTGTGGGCGGCGCAGCTGTCCCGGCAGGGCAGCTATGACGCGGCGGCACAGGCGGCAGATCTGGACCCCTATGAGTGGGCGGATCACAAGCTGTCCTATGTGTACAACGCATCGGCGGAGGAGGAGCTGCCCGCCGACATGCGGGAGACGGTGGACCGGTACATGGCCGATCTGGAGAAGCTGAACTCCAACTCCGTGCCCAAGTACCTGGCGGAGGCATATTTCAACCTTGGCAACGTGGAAAAGGGCTTTGCCATGCTGGAGAAGTATGTGGACTACACACCCTCCAACCCGGGCACCTGGGATGCCAGCTTCCGGCTGGTCATGAAGTACAACGACAACAGTGACGCCTTCCTGCAGGGCGCGGCCCGTCTGCAGGAGAAGCTGGAGAGCTGGAACCGGGACAACCTGGGCACCATCCAGCTTGACAGCGATGTGGCGGATTACCTCAGCAGCATGCTGAAGGAGAACGCGGCGTCATAAGAGCAAAAGAGGAGGAGCGCCTATGCCATCCGTGCTGATCACGGCGTCCACATTTTCCCATATCATCAATTTCCATCTGCCCTATCTCCGGCGGTTCCGTGAGCTGGGCTGGCAGGTGGATGTGGCCTGCGGCGGCGCCATGCGGGACATTCCGTTTGCCGATGTGACCGCGGTGCTGCCGCTGGAGAAGAAGATGTCCTCTCCGGCCAACCTCCGGGCGGCCAGGCAGCTGCGGGAGATGATGGAGCGGGAGCACTACGATCTGGTCATCGCCCACACGTCGCTGGCGGCGTTCTTTACGCGCTGGGCGGCCCGGGGCATGCATGACCGGCCCGGGATCATCAATGTGATGCACGGGTATCTGTTCACCGACGAGACGCCGGCGGCCAAGAAGCTGCTGCTGACCCGTGCGGAGCTGCTGACAGCGCCCCAGACCGACCTGCTGCTGACCATGAATGCCTGGGACACCCGGTGGGCGCTGGAACACCATGCGGCGGCCCGGGTGGAGGAGATACCCGGCATGGGCGTGGATCTCAGCCGCTTTCAGGCGGCGGGGGAGACGCGGCAGGCCATGCGGGACAGGCTGGGCCTTGCAGAGCAGGACATTGCGCTGCTCTACCCGGCGGAGTTCTCCGGCCGGAAGGACCAGGCCATGCTGCTGCGGGCCATGAAGCGCCTGCCGCCGCACATCAAGCTGCTGCTGCCAGGCAGCGGTGAGCTGCTGGATTCCTGCCGCGCACTGGCCGGTGAGCTGGGTGCGGCGGACCGGGTGCAGTTTCCGGGGCAGGTACACGATATCCCGGCATGGCTGGGAGCGGCGGATATCGCCGTGTCCGCCAGTCGGTCGGAGGGGCTGCCCTTCAACATCATGGAAGCCATGGCCTGCGGCCTGCCGGCGGTGGCCAGCGCTGTGAAGGGACATACCGACCTGATCGGGCCGGAGAACGGCCTGCTGTTCCCCCGGGGGGACGAGGCGGCCTTTGCCGACGCCGTGATGACGCTGGCGGGGGATGCCGGGCTTCGCGCGCGGCTGGGACAGGCCGGCCGGGAGAAGATGCAGCGGTATGCGCTGGAGACGGTGCTGCCGCAGGTGATGGAACGATACCTGTCCGTGACGGGTGATAAAGGGAAACGGATATGATACGGGAAAACCAACGTCTGCTCAATCAATTCAACGTATTTACGGACGCCGTGGCGGTCTTTCTGGCCATGCTGGTGTCCTACTGGCTGCGCTTCAGCCTGTTCTGTGGCATCAAGGCCATGCCGTTCAACTACTATGTCTGGCTGGGCGTGGTGGCCGCGGCGCTGACGCTGATGGTCTTTGCCGTGGCGGGGCTGTACGAATCCTTCCGGGCCGTGCGGTTCCATGTGGAGGCCGGACGGGTGGCGGTGCTGGAGCTGCTGGTGGCGCTGATCGTCATGGCGGCCATGTTCGTGCTGCGTCTGGGCGAAACGTCCCGCTGGTCGGTGGTGTTTTTCTACGGTGTGTCCGTGTTCCTGCTGGTGGGCAAGCGGGCGGCGCTGCGGATGATGCTGCGGCGCTACCGCGCCATGGGCTTCAACCTGAAGCGGGTGCTGCTGGTGGGCCACGGGGAGAGCGCCGAGGCCTATCTGCAGAAGGTGACGATGGACAAGAGCCTGGGCTATCAGGTGGTGGGCTATGTGGCGGACCGGAGCGACTGGCGCGCCCTGCCCTACTGCGGCACCTACGCCCAGCTGGAGGAAGTCTTTCAGCGGGAGCAGCCGGACGAGGTGGTGGTGGCACTGCCCACAGAAGAAGGACAATGGATGGGCAAGATCATCAATGCATGCGAAAAGGACGGCACGAAGCTGTCCGTGGTGCCGTCCTACGTCAGATATATGTCCTCCAATCCGCAGGTGGACATCGTCAACGGCCTGCCGCTGATCAACCTGCGGCGCATCCCGCTGGACAATCTGGGCAACGCCATGCTGAAGCGGGCGGCGGATATCATCGGCTCGCTGGTGCTGATCGTGCTGACCTCGCCGCTAATGCTGATCGCGGCCATCGGCGTGAAGCTGTCCTCCCCCGGCCCCATCATCTTCAAGCAGGAGCGGGTGGGCAAGGACAAGAAGCCGTTTTACATGTACAAATTCCGCTCCATGCGGGTCAACAGCAGCCAGAACACCGGCTGGAGCAAGAATGAGGATGACCGCAAGACCTGGTTCGGCTCCCTGATCCGCAAGTGCTCCGTGGATGAGCTGCCCCAGTTTTTCAACGTGCTCAAGGGCGACATGAGCCTCATCGGTCCCCGGCCGGAGCTGCCGTTCTTCGTGGAGCAGTTCAAGGAGGAGATCCCCCGCTACATGGTGAAGCACCAGGTGCGGCCCGGCATCACCGGCTGGGCGCAGGTCAACGGTTTCCGGGGCGATACGTCCATCACGAAGCGCATCGAGTTCGATCTGTACTATATTGAGAACTGGTCACCGGCCTTCGACCTGCGGATCCTGCTGATGACGGCGTTCTGCATGTTCAACAAGGAGAAGATCAACGCCCGCCGGGACAAGGCGGGGAGATGAGAATAAGAGACGGCGCATGCACGAAGTGCATGCGCCGTCTCTTATTCTGCGCGGAACTCCCGGAGGCGCCGGTAAAACGTAGTCTCCGGCAGTCCGGCGGCATACAAGCAGAGACAGCAGACACCCGTGTGCCGGCTATTTTCACTTGCATGCCAAAAACCACCACCCGACAGGTGGTTTAGCTTACTGGTGACCGATCACCGTTACCGCGCTCCATACATCCGTTCATAGTAATGCTGATACTCTCCATTGATGATATTCTCCCACCAATCGCGGTGGGTCAGATACCAGTCGATGGTCTTGTCGATACCGTCGGCAAACTTCGTTTCCGGCAGCCAGCCCAGCTCGTTGTGGATCTTGGTGGGATCGATGGCGTAACGCATGTCGTGGCCCTTGCGGTCGGTGACGTAGGTGATCAGGCTCTCTGGCTTGCCCAGCTTCTGGCAGATCAGCCGCACGATGTCGATGTTCCGCATCTCGTTGTGGCCGCCGATGTTGTACACCTCGCCCACCCGGCCATTGCGGATGATGAGGTCGATGGCTTTGCAGTGATCTTCCACATACAGCCAGTCGCGAACGTTCAACCCCTCGCCGTACACCGGCAGCGGCTTGTCGTTCAGCGCGTTGGCGATCATCAGCGGGATCAGCTTCTCGGGGAAGTGATACGGGCCATAGTTGTTGGAGCAGCGGCTCACCGTGACGGGCAGGTCATAGGTGCGATGATACGCCAGTACCAGCAGATCAGCGCCCGCCTTGGAACTGCTGTACGGGCTGGAGGTGTGGATGGGCGTCTCCTCGGTGAAGAACAGGTCGGGACGATCCAGCGGCAGGTCGCCGTACACCTCATCGGTGGACACCTGATGATACCTCTGGATACCGTACTTACGACAGGCGTCCAGCATGACCTGTGTGCCCAGAATATTGGTCTGGAGGAACACCTCCGGGTTCTCGATGGAACGGTCCACATGGCTCTCTGCGGCGAAGTTCACCACCATGTCAGGATGCTCTTCCTCGAACAGGTCATAGATGGCCCTACGGTCACAGATGTCCGCTTTCACGAAGCGGAAGTTGGGGTTCTCCATGACGCTCTCCAGCGTGGACAGATTGCCGGCATAGGTCAGTTTGTCCACACAGACGATACGATCTTCCGGGTGCCTGTCCAGCATATAGAAAATAAAATTGCTGCCGATAAATCCGGCACCGCCGGTGACGATGATGGTCATAGGATATCCTCCTTTGCTATCGCCTGCAAATACTGCCCATACTCCGTTTTCATCAACGGCTTTGCCAACTCAAGAAGCTGTTCGCGGCCGATAAACCCCCGGCGATAGGCAATTTCCTCAATGCAGGAGACGTACAGCCCCTGCCGCTTCTGGATGATATTGACAAATTGTGATGCCTCCTGCAAGCCCTCGTATGTACCGGTATCGAGCCATGCCATACCACGGAAAAAACGAATGACCTTCAGCTTTTTGCGGCGGAGGTACTCGTTATTCACAGCGGTGATCTCCAACTCGCCGCGGGCAGAGGGCTTAACATTTTTCGCGATCTCCACCACCTCGTTGTCGTAGAAATACAACCCCGGCACGGCATAATTGGATTTTGGCTCTGTCGGCTTTTCCTCCAGCGACAGCACATTGCCATCCCTGTCGAACTCCACAACGCCAAAGCAGGACGGATTGTGCACCGGGTAACCGAAGATAACCGCACCCTCCGTCAGCTGTGCTGCTTCAGCCAGTGTTGCGGAGAAGCCTGCTCCATAGAAGATATTGTCGCCCAGAACAAGTGCGACCTTATCATTGCCGATAAACTCCTCGCCGATGAGGAACGCTTCCGCCAAACCATTCGGCGCCTGCTGCATGGCGTAGCTGAAGCGCATTCCCAACTGTGTGCCATCGCCTAAAATATCCTCAAATACAGAAATGTCCTTGGGTGTGGAGATGATCAGAACCTCTCTGATCCCCGCCAGCATCAGCGTGGACAACGGATAGTAGATCATGGGTTTGTCATAGATCGCCAGTGCCTGCTTGGAAACGCCCTTCGTGATGGGGTAAAGGCGCGTGCCGGAGCCTCCGGCTAATATGATGCCTTTCATGGGTTATCCTCCTGTTCCTGTCAGTTTTCTCAGTTTGCCGCTGATTGGTCGTTCCAATGCGTAATAGGAGACCGCTCCCACCGCGAAAGAAACCATTGTAAAAACGAGCATGGCTTTGGCGGTCAGCAAATCCCAGTTTCTGCCGGTAATGGCCGGGATAATATACAAAAGCAAAAAATTGGGGCAATGCCAGATATAAGTATCGTATGTAATCTTTCCCAATATGCCAATAAACTTATGGTCAAATAGTCTTACCAGAGGTTTGCTGCTGAAAATAATGATAAGCGCAGGGTAGAAGCAAAATGTCATCAGGAAATTGATGCCGCTTGCGACCCATGCCCATTTATAGACCATTAGGCACAGCAAAAGCGCGACCGCTGCAACGCTTCCCCAGAATATATATATATATATATATATATTCTGAGACCTTTTTGCCGCGCTCAGTCTTTCCAGCCACTCCGCCAGCAGTACACCGAAGAAAAACGCATAGTACCCACGGCAGGAAGAACCGTTCAGGAATGGCAGATCCAGCCCGAAGGTCCGCGCACCACAGCCCAACAGCATCATAAAAATAAAGAGATAAGTATGCGGTACCTGCCAACGTTTGCTGAGATAAGTCAGCAAGTAGAAAACAATGTAGCACAGAAGGAGCACGCTGATGTACCATGTGGGATTATTCACCATCGGATTTGCAAAGACCCATCCGTCCTGCACGCCTAAGGCGTTAATGATCACACCCCAGACCGTTATGGAAATGCCAAACCAATCTCCCCCGCATACCTTTTGGTAAATCCCAAGCAGCACTTCATAAACGACCCCGCTGATGAGCACCAACGGCAATAGTCTCAATGCACGCGGCAGAAAGAACTTTTTGAAAGTGAGTCCCTTATGTATTTTCTCAACATATCGATACATAAAGTAACCGGACAGCAGGAAAAAGAATTCCACCATATACCCAAAATAGAAGCGGCCATTCCAATAGTTGACATGCCCTTCCAAATATAGCCCCGTTACCTGCCCGTAATGATGGAATACGATCAAAACTGTAGCAAGGATCCGAAGCACATCCAGGGAGTATTTCCGTCCGTTTGTCATATTCTGCTCCTATCACTTATCACTATCCCAGCAGGGAATACACAATGATGCCTGACACGATCAGCGCAAGTCCGATGAGCTTGCGCCGATTGAGTTTTTCTTTGAAAATCGTTACGCCGAATATGGTGACATAGATATAGCTTGTCGCCTCCAGCACAGGGCCCATGGACAGAGGAATACCCTTGTACGCATAGATGCTGAGAAAGGTCGTACCTACGAAAATCGTATAGGCAGTAATGATCAGCGGGTTCAGATACTCGCGGAGCCTGTTGGGGTATTGCCGCAGCGCCGCCTTTTTCAGCATGACTTGCGAGATAGCACTGAGGAAAACACCCAGCAATAGCAAGCCCGCGTAGAACAGCATAGATTTTTCCATCAATCGCCCTCCTTGTCCGCTGTGGAGAACACCACGACTCCGGCCACGATCAAGGCGATGCCGGCCAGTTTGCCCACTGTGACCTGTTCTTGGAAAAAGAGCAGGCCCCACACGAGCCCCCACACGGTTGTGACGGCTTTGTTGGCAAAGGCCAGTGTCAGTGGCATACGCTTGATAATCTGCTGCCAGCCGATGGCATATAGGCCCAGCAGTGCGATAATCGCGCCGTAGTACAGGCAGAAACGGAAACTGAGAAAGGGCTGTCCGGCTGCCAGCTTGCTGAAAATACCGCTCATGGAGTAAATCATCAGCATTAAATGAAGTACGATAAGCGTTTTATAGTTCTTCAAGTCATCACATCCACTTTAGCAAGATCATTTGTTCTCGGGCATATATTGCTGCAGCAGCGATATATCTTCTCCTCGCAGCAAGTAATAACCAAAGCGCGTTGCACTGTCTGTCACGGGGTGATCGAAGGACGTATCCACCTTCTCGCGCACCAGCAGTTCCGGATGTTCGCACTTGATGCGGGCAAGAGCATCCATATCCGCCCGGGAGAAAACAAAGCGAACCGCAGCGATGCTGTGAGCCGTGTGTGTCAGGACAGGTTTTTCACCCAACGCCGTATCAATGACGGCTCTGACAAAGTCTACGCCGGTAGAGAGTTCCACAAGATCGCTGCCGATAAAATCACCGCCCATGCGCCCGCCGATCTCAATGAGCATGATACGCCCATCCGCGTCGATTTTCAGTTCGCTGTGGGATGCACCATATTGAACGCCCAAACTGTCGAGGGCGTGGGAAACCACTGTCTTGATATGCTCCAAGGTGTCATCCGACACGGGTGCAGGCTCCAAATGTCCCGTTTCGATAAAGTTCGGTGCGCCGGTGGTATATTTATGGGTCAGTGCCAAAAAGTGATGCTTGCCCTGCCACGATATGTACTCCACACTATATTCCTGCCCGGTGGCAAATTCCTCCACAATCGCCTTCTTTTCAAAGCCTTGCGACTTGGCGTTCTCGATGGCTGCTGCAAGGCCGTCCGGACTGTCCAGCTTTGTGATGCCGCGGCTTCCGGAGCGGTCTATGGGCTTGACGATCACGGGGTAATGCAGCGATACACCGTGCAGATCATCTGGCCCTGCTACCAAAAGACTTTTAGGTGACGGGTCACCGTGCTGCTCGAACGCCTGACGCATCAGGTGCTTATTTGTGGAACGCAGCGTACACTCCATAGAATTGCTGGTCAATTCCATCTGTTCGGCTACATAGTTCACCGCCAACATAGCGAGGTCAGACGCAATGGAGCAAATGCCATCAATACCGATTTGGCGGCACTGTTCCAATATCTGCTCTTTTTCCACGATGCTGATAGGGTAGAAATGATCGGCAGCGGCTTCCCCTACGTCATTGGCCGCCCAAGCAAATACATGGGTCTCGATCCCCATGGATTTGGCCTTTTCGATGAGAGGAAGCTGCAGATACGATGCACCGATGATGGCGAGTTTTTTCATAGTGTGTCCTCCGATTTTTCTGAATGGTCATTCAGCTGCTGCCGCACGATGTATAGCGGTCTGTGCTTGACCTCCATGAAGATATTCCCGACATAAATGCCGACAACACCGATACTGGCAATCGTTAATCCGCCCATAAGGAACACTGCAGCGATAATACTTGTCCAGCCCATTTGGATGTTTACTGCAAAATAGCGAATCACAAAGAACAAGATTGCAAGCAGCGATACGCCTGCTATAACCAGCCCTGCCTTTGCCGTAAAGCGAAGCATCTTGTCGGATTGGGATGTTAACAGCTCCAATGCCATCTGCATACGCTTTCTGAAATTGTATCCGGATTTTCCTGCAAAACGTTCCTGATGTTCCACGTCCAAGACCGCCTCGCGGAATCCCATCCACTGAATGTACATTACATAGCCGCGGTGGCATTCCCGCATTTTGCAGTACGCATCGATGACTTTCCGGTTAGCTATGCTGAAGTTGCAGATCGCGCCGTCATAAGGCTGGTCTGTTGCAATGGAATAAATCTTGTAAAAGCAGCTGGATACAAAAACTTTCAGTTTAGAATCATGCCGTTCTCTCCGGCGGGCAAATACGACATCATAGCCTTCCATGGCCTTGGCGTACAGGTTTGGGATCTCCTCCGGCTTGTCCTGCAAATCACAGTCCATGACGACCACCCAGTTTCCTTTGGCATAGTCAAGTCCCGCAGCAGTCGCCTTCAGTTGTCCGAAATTGCGGGATAATTCCAAGCCAATCACATGGCCGTCTTTTTTGCAGATCTGCTCAATTACTTCCCACGAGTTTTGTGGACAGGCATCGTTGACCAAAATGATCTCATATTCTGAGGTCATCGTGCTCAATACCGCCGTCAAACGCCTATGTAGTTCAGGCAATGCTTCCCGGCAGCCGTAAACCGGGATCACCACAGATATGTCCATATATTATCCCAGAGTTGTTTTACAACCCATATTCCTTTACTTTTTCCTTTGCGCCTTGCGGACGTTCACCAATTTTTCTTGCGGGGGAGCCGACATAAACACCCCACGGATCTAAATCGTGGGTCACCAACGCCTGTGCGCCGATGAAAGCACCCTCACCAATTTTATGAACTCCGGCCAGTACCGTTACATCTGCGCCAAAGTACACATGATCCTCGATAACCAGATCACCTTCGATGATTCCCTTGTGTGTCTGCTCCACTGTACCTACCGCAATATCGCCCTCGCGATATTCATAGGCGTTCCCCATGATTTTCATTCCTGGCCCAAAATTGACAAAATCGCCAATAATTAGCCGGCCAGCACCCCAAATAAGGCTGAATGGTTCAAAATCACAATACCGTCCAATGGTAATTTCACCATGTTCCGGATGAATCAAAACGTAGTCACACAGCCGCGTATGATCACCGATTGCGACGCGCTCCGGTGAACAAATTTTTGCACAGGGGTAGACCTTGACTCCTTCACCGCTTGCCTTAAGTTTGGAGACAACTGCCTGTCCCATAAATTCCTGCATCATGTCATGTTCCTGCGGTGTATACATTGTTTTCTCCTCCTGTTTACATTAGAAAGTTTATGGCGTTCCGCACTACAAGCGTCCTGTCTTCCTCACTCATCCCGTAATACAGCGGCAGGCGGACGAGACGTTCGCTCTCCGCTGTTGTACAGATGTCTTCACCGTGGAAACGGCCAAATTTCAGCCCCGCCGGTGCGGAATGCAGCGGAATATAGTGAAACACGCACTGTACACCCTGTTCCCTCATATAGCTGATGAAAGCCGTTCGCTCCTGCAGGTTTTTCAGCTTCAGGTAGAACATGTGCGCATTATGCACACACCCCTCCGGAACAACAGGAAGCTCCACCTTCCCTGTAAGGGAAAGCGGCTGGAACGCGCTCCAATATGCCTGCCATGTGGCAAGACGGTCATTGTTGATCTCGTCCGCATTCTCTAACTGCGCCCATAGGTAGGCGGCGTTCAGTTCACTGGGCAGGTAGCTGTCGCCGAATTCGACCCATGTATACTTATCCACCTGCCCGCGGAAAAACTTGGCGCGGTTCGTGCCCTTTTCCCGCAGGATCTCCGCCGGCTCGTCAAACGCAGCATTGTTGATGACCAGCGCACCGCCCTCACCCATGGAGTAGTTCTTTGTCTCGTGGAACGAGTAGCAGCCGAAGTCGCCGATAGTGCCCAGTGCACGTCCCTTGTAGGTGCTCATCACACCCTGCGCCGCATCCTCTACCACCATCAGTCCATGGCGGCGGGCGATATCCATGATGGTATCCATCTCACAGGCCACGCCGGCATAGTGAACAGGAACGATGACCTTTGTGCGGTCAGTGATGGCGGCCTCGATCTTCGTTTCGTCGATGTTCATGGTGTCGGGACGGATGTCCACAAACACCAGCTTTGCACCCGCCAGCACAAAGGAGTTTGCCGTGCTGGAAAATGTGTAGCTCGGCAGGATCACCTCATCGCCGGGCTTGATGCCGCACAGCAGTGCCGCCATGTCCAGCGCGGTGGAGCCGCTGGTGGTCAGGAGCACTTTCTTGGCCTGAAAGCGCTTCTCCATCCAAGCATTGCACTTTTTAGTAAATTCTCCATCCCCACAAATTTTATGGGAATCCATTGCCTGCTTGATGTATGTAAGCTCGGCCCCCACATAAGGGGGAATGTTGAAGGGAATCATAGGCTGCGCCTCCTCACTTTAAGAGTTATCACTGCTTATACGTCTTTATTCTTGTTCGCTCCGGATATAGGTGCGTATGCTCAGTTTTTCATCGTTTGCCGATTCTGCAAACCCATTTTCCTCTAATAGGTTCAGAACTCTTTCTGCGATATCGTTGGTCCCATAGTAAATATAAACCACGGACTTATCGGCGAGCACGGCCGCATCAACATCTCCTTGGTTTATAAGGTTCAACGCATCTCGTCGGCCTTCTCTGGTTAAGTAGTACTCCTGCCAACCAGTTTCTGGATATTCATGTAAGAATGTGCTGATGATAATTGTGCTGTCGTTGTATATTGTATTTGTTTGGGTATAAAACCAGTCAGCTGATTTCCTGTACTTCGCGCCCACCACCGTGGCGGTAGGAAACCACTGCAATATATTGGTGATGCCGATACACGCACACATTAAGCATACTGCAGCAGTTGTCACATTGTGCTTTTTGAAAGGCTGACACAGGGAGACAGCCGCCAGAGTCTGCAGCCATAGAATGCACGGAACCAGTACCACAAAATAACGTTCGACCCACATAGTAGATGCGGGATTGACATATTTGCCGTAGATATAAACGAAAGAAACAACAAAGGTCAATGTGATAAACAAGGCCATGTCTGCGGTATGCATCTTTTTCCCGCTGTAAACAAGCAATACTATTTCAACAAGAACAATGCCGCCTCCGATCAACAGGAAATAATACCCAAAGTTACCATGGCTTGACCAGTTTCGAAGCAGTGTTACGATGCCGTCAGGGGTAGGTGTACCATTCCAGGGCTTCTGCATTGACCAAACATCACAGCAGATTATATTGTACAGCCACGGGGAATAAAGCACACCGGTAATGCAGAAGGAGATGATCCATCTGGGCGATAACCGCTTTGATGCCATATACACCATGTCTGTTATGGCGAGGCCGGCACTGAAAAACACACCAAACACATGGCTCGCGGCCGGGAGCCATAGTGCCGCGCCGTATATGATAAGTCTTTTCCATGTAACCGCTGTATCCAGATCATTTCTGTACCGCACATAGATATACAGGGTCAAGCAGCACGAAAAGAACAGAAGCCAGTACACGCGGAATTCATAGGCACATCGTAGGATCAGCGTGGTATTTGTTGTGCCGAACAGCATCGTAAATATGGCGGCTGCGCGTCCGTGCACTCTTTTGGCTGCCATCGCTACCAGATAAATTCCAAGAACGGAAAATATCTCCGGGACCAGCAACAGCCACCGTTCGCCGTAAGGGGCGATTCTATATGCCAGCGACAGCACATCTGAGGAGAAGCTTGGATAGTAATCGCTATGCGTGAGAAGTCTCCCTATTGCGCAGTCATTGTCAAGGGAAAGAGCTACTTGGTATAGTTCGTCATACCAAAGGGAATCAACCTCGGAATAGCGAAACAGAACAAAAACAGATGCGATCGCAATGGCGCCGCAGATAAGTTCTGCATAATGTGAGGCAGTCCACGTCACAAACTCGTTCCCTGAATTTTTTTTGATTTTGATAAAGAGGTATATCGCTGCAAACGGGACCAACAGCACAATTGCGAATACCGCAATCCGCAGCACACTCTGTAGGATCAGCACGGCGGTCTGGCTGCGCCCAATCTGCACCTGCACCGGTGTGTTGCTTTTCGCATAAGTATCCGCCGTCCATGTGCGGCCTCCGGCTGTTATTTCAACGAAGCCTCTCCAAACATCTCCATTGAAATCGAGAGTACGATCCCATCCCACCGGGAGCTTTACCGTTATCGACCGGGTAACACCGTCAGGCTGCCGCGGATCCGTTTCGCTCCGCCAGCAATATGTCTCACCGGCCCAGAACCAGTGCCCGGCTTCTATTTGGAGGGATTTCCCTGCGGCGTATGTTTTCCCGTCAATGGTATATCCTCCCAAAAACACCTCTGCAGCCTGTGCCTCGCCGCGCTTTTCGTCCAACGCCGTCAAGGTGACGGTGTCCGTCAAAGCCGGCGTCAGTCCGGATATTTTGTATGCCATCGTGGCAAATACAAGGACAAGGGCGGCATAGATGAGACACGCCTTTTTGTTTTTGTTTTGCTTTCCCCCCAGCACCCACCAGCCGCCTGCCAGTGCAGCGGCTATAAGCAGGAGCTTTGCGACTTTCTCCGTTATCAATATCATAAAATTGACCCCTCTCTATATTTGATCTCTCTACCATACTGCACGCGACGATTTTTTATATGCTGCCTTTGTGAAACAAAGGCAGCATACGGGTATACCCGTATGCTAATCTGTTCTTGCTTCTATTTTTTTCCGGCGAGGAATGCCTCGTAGCGGTCGCAGATGGCCTGGACATCGCTGCCGAAGGCGATCTGGCGGCCGTGATCCAGCCACAGCACCTTGCTGCAAAGCTCCCTGATCTGGTTGAGGGAATGGGACACCAGAATGCTGGTGGCGCCGGAGGACAGGATCTCCCGCATCTTTGCCTCGCTCTTTTTCCGGAACGCGCCGTCGCCTACCGACAGCACCTCGTCCAGAATGAGGATATCCGGCTGCACAAGACTGGCGATGGAAAACGCCAGACGGCTCTTCATGCCCGAGGACAGCTGCTTGAACGGCCTGTTCTCAAACTCCCGCAGCTCGGCAAAGTCGATGATCCGGTCATACATCTCGTCCATAAATTTCCGGGTGTAGCCCAGCATGGCGCCCCGCAGGTAGGTGTTTTCCCGCACTGTCAGGTCGCCGTCAAAGCCGCTGGCCAGCTCCAGCAGCGCCGCGATGGTGCCCTCCCGGCGGACACTGCCGTGGGTAGGCTCCATGATGCCGCTGACGGCCTTCAGCAGCGTGGACTTTCCCGCACCGTTGGTGCCGATGATGCCCAGCATATCGCCCTTTTCCAGCGTGAAGGTGATGTCCTTGTCCGCCCAGAACTCCTGCACATGGTAGTCGCGCTTCAGCTTCCGTACCACATACTCCTTCAGTCCGATGTCCTTAAAGTCGCCGGTGATGTACCGGATGGAGACGTGATCGACCTCTAAAATGTTCATGTCACGCCTCCTTACACATAGTACAGAAACCGGGTGTTGTACTTCTTGTACATCCAGCAGCCCAGCCCCAGCACGATGACCGCGTCCGCCAGCATCAGCAGGTGGAACCAAGCGGTGGGGATCGCCCCGTCGATGACGATCTTCCGGAAGTAGCGGATGAACAGGTAGATGGGGTTCACCAGGAACAGGCACTGGACGTTGTAGCTGTAATGGTCGATGGTGTAGAAGATGGCGGAGGCATACATCAGCAGCTGGATGAAGATGCTCCACAGGTACTGGATATCCCGGAAGAACACGAACAGCGCCGAGAGGATCAGCCCCACACCGATGTTGAACAGCACCAGCAGGCAGATGGGGTACAGCAGCAGGAAGAACTTCCAGGTGAACGTGATGCCGTCAAAGGCGCAGAACACGAAGAAGATGCACAGCGTCAGGCCGAAGTTGATGAGCGTCTGTACGTTCTTGGAGAACAGGAACAGGTACTTGGGCACATTGACCTTGGTGAAGATGGCGGCGTTGCCCGTCAGGGACTGCATGCCCTGGGAGGTGGATTCGTTGAAGTAGTTGAACACCAGGTTGCCGCAGAACAGGTAGGTGGTATAGTGCGCCATGTTCCGTCCGAAGAACTGGGTGAACACCAGCTTCATCACCAGCAGCATCAAAAGCGGCGACAGCAGGCTCCACGCCATGCCCAGCACCGTGCGCTTGTATTTCTTTTTGAAGTCGCGCTTCACCAGCTCCTCAAACAGGAACTGGTAGCGCAGAAGCTTTTCTTGGATCATTTGACTATTTCCTCGTGTGGGATAGGGTAAAAACGGAAACTGTCCATTGCGTTACCCGTGTTTGATGATGATCAGGTGACGAGCTTCCGAATGCCCGGCAGATATGACAGAAGGGAAACGGTCATTGCTGCTATGCACCAGATAAACATCGTATAAAGGATCGCAGACCACCACGCACCGGTACGGGAGATCGTGAACCCGAAAATCGTGATACTGGTCCCAAAGTACCAGATAAGTGCGTGATGCAGAAAATAAATGCCGATGGCACGTTCAGCCAGCCAGGAGACAGCATGTCTCAATTTTTCCGGCATATTTTGAAATGCCGGTTTTCCACGGTAAAACAGGATAAAAACGCCGGTACCGTAGAGAAGCGGGCCAATACTCAATTCGGAGAAATATTGGTGCGTGACCTTACCGTGCTTCACGAGATAGAGCCAGCTGAGGAGCATGGTAAGACCAAAGCCCAAGACGATCAACGGAAGCGCGGCTTTCTTCAACCGGTTGTCGGCGGGCGCGTAGTCGTAAAGGTAGCGCCCGAGGAACAGAAACCCCATGAACCCAATATAAAATATCTGCACAAAAGAATGGGAATATGCCTGGCCGCCAAGATCAAAAACCTGATCATAGCAGGACAGCAGGCAGGGGATCAATAGGGAGACAAGGATGAGCCGCTGCCGCCATGTTCTGTCAAGCACGGAGTAGAGCTTGAAGAAGAACGGGGCCAGCGAATAGATCCAAACTAACTGATAGGCATACCAAAGAGGATCCGACGGGCCGCGCTTGACCGGGATAGCGGCAAACTGCCGCAAAAGTGCGGTCAGGCTGAACTCGTCCCTGTGATGCAGCAGCATGTCCAGTATGATATAGAAGGCATTCCAGAACAGCAGCAGCAACAGAAAATGCACCAGCTTTTTCACCCACTTTTTTGTGCCCATGGGTTTCCCGAGCACAAAAATGCCGGTAGCAAGAAGAAAGACCGGAACGGCGCAGCGGGGAATGACATTCAACAGAAAGAAGGAAAACCAGCTGCTGTTATTATCCGGGCCAAGATTGTACACTGTACCCACAGAGTGGATCACAACGATCAGATAGGAGGCAAGGAGCTTCAATACATCTAACCAACACTCCCGTTCCTTGGGGACATGTTCCTTTGCAGCTTCCCGCAGCAGCACCCACACCGCCAGCGCCAGCTCAATGGCCAGCAGCAGCGCGGCGATGACCAGCCGCACAGTCTGCAGTGTCCGCAGAACGGCGGCAGGCGAGTCGGGAAGGCGTACCTGTATAGTGGTGTCCTCCGGCGCATAGAAGTCAACGACCTGCGTCTCGCCGAGACACGCAACAGAGCCGATGCCCTTCCAGACATTTCCCAAAAACGTAAGATAGCGGTTCGACCCGGCCGGGACAGAGATAGACATGCTCTGCGGCGTACCGGAAACATAGTGACTGCTGGAGCTGCCGTACCACTTGTACCAGCTGCCGTCTTGAAGCCATGTTCCGTCCCCGGTCGTGCGGATCGGCACGGACTGCCCATCCACGAACAGGCCTGTCAGATACACGGAGGTTTCTTTTGATGCGTCATTCTTCGTATCCGTGGCCTCGATGGTCACGGTATCCGGCGGTGCGATGCCTGAAAAGTTCAGAGCAGATACGACTTTGTAGTTGACGAAGCTGCAGAAGACTGTCAGAAACGCCAGCAGCACCAGATACTTGATGCGCTTCGTTGGCGGCGCCTTTTTTGTCGTTACCAGCGAAGCGATGGCAAAGCACAGCACAATGCACAGGATCCCTGCCAAAGCCATCATTTACCGCCTTCCCCTGACGAACTGCCGGACGCCCGTGCGATGCCGCGAAGGATGTCGATGGTCTCCGGAATACCGTCCTGCATGGTATAGTATGGCTGCCAGCCGAGTCCGCGCAGTTTGTTACCGCACATAAGAGCCTTGGTCGCCGTGGAGAAACCAGCCTTCTCCACAGAATCGGGCAGGTCAAAGATGACTTGTTTCCCGGTGTGATCAGCCACCAGTTTTGCCAGATCGCGCAGCAGGATGTCCGAATCGGGATCGCCCAGATTGTAGGCCTGACCGCCTTCGCCGCGCAGAAGCACATGAAGCAGGCCGCTGACGGCGTCATAGACGTGGGCGTAGGAAAAAAATTGTGTTCCCTCGCTTTTCAGAACGATATCTTCACCGCGGACACCGTTCAGAATGAACTGTGCCGCCGCCTTGCTGTCCTCCAACCGCATCGTCGGGCCGTAGATACGGGGCAGACGGATGATGACCACGTCTGCACCGTGTTCCCGTATGTACGCCTGACACAGGGATTCGCTGACACGCTTTGCTTCCTGGTATCCGGCGCGCAGCGTGTTGCAGTTGATGTAGCCGCAGTAGTCCTCGGTAAAATACTCCGTGTCGCCGCGGTTGTTGCCATAAATCTCCACGCTGGAAAGCAGCAGGAGCCGCCCATGTCCTTGGCGGGCCATGTACGACAGCAGATTATTGATGCCGAACACATTGGATAAAACAGTGTTTACCGGCTCCTGGGCATAAGCCACAGGATGGGTGGTGCTGGCGGCGTGAATGTAGTAATCCGGCTGCAGCGGCAGCGCAGGAAGCTCCTGTGCCACATCGCAGGCCAGAAAACGGAGCCGCTCGCTGTCCTGCCACGCCGCAAAGCGCTGCTCTGCGGTGTGCCGGCTGCGGGCGAGCGCGATGACAGTGGTCTGCCGTGCTGCGGGGAGCTGACGGTTGCGTGTCATGAGTACATCCACCAGAAAACTGCCGATCATGCCGGTGGCGCCGGTCAACAGAATGGTTTTGCCGTTCAGCTGCTGCAGCAGCTGCGTTTCGCCGATAAAACGTGCCAGCAGGCGCTGGTACTCTCTTTGCTCGGTGATGGTCATAAGTTACCCCCTATTTCAGTATGCTGTTTTTTTCCATGTCCAGATAGGCACGGAACAGCGCAAAATCATCTTTTGTGGTGAGCTTGATATTTTTCTCGGAGCCGGCCGCAAAGTATAGCCGGTGACCCAGTTCTACCATCAGCGTGTTGGCATAGGTGGCCGACTGGATACCGACGCCCGTTGCAAACGCCTCCCGATATGCATCCGCAATGATACCGTAGCGGTACGCCTGCGGTGTGGACACTCTGCGCAGGGTGTCGCGCGGGATGTATTTCGTGGTGGTGAACTCATCGTCCTTTACGAATATCTGCTCGTTATACGGCAGCGAGGTGACGCCGTTTCCGTACTGGCGGCATTTCACGATCACATCATCCAGAACAAAATCCTCTACCATGGGGCGTATACCGTCATGGATGACGAGAATATCCTCCGCGCCGCAGACATCGGACAGATTTTCGATGCCGTTGCGAATGGATTCTTGGGCTGTACTGCCGCCGGAAATGACCCACTTCAGCTTGTCAATACCAAACTGCTTGGCGTTTGCCCACAGTACCTCGTGCCAGCCGTCAAGGCAAACGACCTCAATGGCGTCGATCTGGGGATTGCGCTGAAACCCCTCTAATGTATAGATGATGACCGGCTTATCGTGTATGTGCAGGAACTGCTTGGGAATGTCCTGCTGCATACGCTGTCCGCTGCCGCCGGCAATGATCAATGCTACGTTCATAATGCTCCTCCTTCGCTCAGGCCATCAGGGCCTGAAAAATTCACTGTTCGTGTAGAGCCGGTGCACACCACTGCTGGTTTTCTTTACACCGCCGTTGGTATTGACGATCTGCGTGTACACCTTGCGCCATTTGCGGCGCATGCTCTCCAGCAGCGCCTCACGCTGGTAGGTCTGCTGTACCGTCTTGTTGTCCAGCAGCGTATAGAACAATTTCTGCAGCTCGGTCAGGGCCGCCTTCTGATAGGCGGAATTGCCCTTTTTCCAGTTGTTTACCGCCCACACCAAATCGCGTTGTATCGGGGTCAGTGTGATCCCCAGATACTTTTGGAAATAATCCTTCATTAGATGGCGCGCAATGTTCTTATCGCGCTCCGCAAAAGCTGTGGACGCCGCTTCCGGCCACCTCCGATATTGAAACAAAGACGGCTCACGAATATTGGTCGCCTGCATATCCAAGCTCGCGCGGAAGAAGAAATCCCAGTCCTCCACGCCCTTCAGTGTCGGGTCATACCGCAGCCCCAGTTCATTGATCCGCTGTGTACGCATCATCACAGTAGGATGCTTAAGAGGCATTCCAAACCAATAATAGGTTCGGATAACCTCTGGGTCCGAGGAGTTTTCCAGAATCCAACCCGGGGAGTTCATGACAGACGGGATCACGCCGCAGATATCGACATCGCGGTAGGTGTCCAGATACATGGCCTGCACACGGAAGCGCTCCGGCCCGGAGACATCATCGCCGTCCATGCGGGCGATATATTCGCCGGTGGCATGATCGAGGCCCACGTTCAGCGAAGCCGCAATGCCCAAGCGTGAACCGCTGTTGGAGATGATGCGTATGCGGGGATCACGGGCGGCATACTCCTCCAGCAAACGGTGGCACGCTTCTCCGTTGCCGTATTCTTCAACGATCAGGAACTCGAAGTCACCCATCGTTTGCTGCAGGATGCTGTCCATCGCCTCCGGGAGAAACTCCTCACCGTTGTAGATCGGCATCACGACAGAGATCTTTGGCATATCACTTCACCTCCTCGGACAGCAGGCCCCTGACAAGATCCTCCACAATGCGGCGGCCGCACTGCCCATCAAAGAACGGGACACACTGCGCCGCCGCCTGCCGCCGTGTCTCGCGCTTGTAATCAAACCCCTTTTCCACCACAAAGTCCAGAAAGAGCTTCATGTCGTAAAATTCGCTGCCCTGATAGTAGCTGTCGAAGATAGGCGCCACCGCGTCCAGCATCCGCTCCTTGTACCACAGATTGGTCATGTACAGTGTGGGCTTATCCAGTACGCAGGACTCGACCATCAGCGCCGAACGGTCGCCGATGATGCAGTCCGCGGAAATGAGCGCGGGCATGTAGTTGGGCTCATCATACATATAGACGTTAGGGCAGTCAGCCAGAAGCTGGAAAAACTCACGGGCCTGCTCTCCCATGCCGAATTTTGCGTACTGCTCCTCAAATTTAGGATGGGGCCGGGCCAGCACAAAGAACCGGTCCTGCAGCTCCGGGAGATACTTTGCAAACTGGATGTAGTCATAAATGCTGGTTTCGGGGATATCGGGCGTACCATCCTTGGCGGGGAAGTGCATCTGCCAGAACACGATCTTCCGTCCTGCAGCCTGCTGACGCAGCGCCGGCGGGAGCAGATCGCCTTCGGAGTGCAGCGCATTGTAAATGATATCAAATTTGGGATAGCCGGTGACCCGGACGGGGGCGGCACCCTGTGCGGACTTCAGCCGGTGCGCGGTCTTCATCTGGGGCGAGAGCGTGTATACGCGCCACGGTGTTGCCAGAAACTTGTTGTTCGAGAATATGTAGTCGCTCCACACATCCTGTGAGTATTCGATGCCATAGGGCACATAGGCGATGCGGATGCCCAGACTGCTCATGGCGTCGCTCTTGAGGAAGTCGGGGCGGTGCGAGTCGTCCCACGGTGTCTGATAGATCATGATATGAGGTTCAAATTCCTCAAAATCAAATTCCTCGGCAGCCTCAAAGGGAATACCGGAGGCAATCAGAAATTCCCGCGCACCCTTCATCTGGTTCTTTTCCCGCTGCTCCCGGTCATACAGGAGGAAGCGGACATCAAATCGCTCGTCATCCTTCAAAATCTCCCAGACGCTCTGGAAGGAGGGCCAGCAGGAGGGAATCTGGAACAGGTAGACCAGCCGGATCTTCTCACCGTCGTGATAGGGAATGCGGTTTGCCTTCGCCAGCAGTTCCGTCAGATACCGGTTGGTGCGGGAATTGTCGGAAAGCTTTTTCTCGACGCGTTTGAAACGTTCCCACGTCCAGTGTTCCACAGATTTGTCCATGTATTTGTACGCCGTTCGCAGCAGCACCACCATCAGATATTGCAGAGGCAGTGTCACCACATGGGCACTTTTTTTTATGATTTTTTTGACCCGCGCGCCGGGGGTGGGGTTGTTTACAAGAAAACGGTCCCACCTCTCACGGCAGCGCGCCGCGATGTTTTTCTCTCCAGACATACAGAAACCCCTTACTAACTTTTTTTGTGGCAGTGCGTTACTTTTTCAGATGATCCTTTCCACACAGATACTTGTAGAACATGCTCATCATCAGGTGGTCGAAGATCATGTGGATGTCCTCGGTGACCTGCATGCTCATCACCGGCGCGTGCAGCGAGATGTCGCACAGCTCCTTGAGCTTGCCGCCGGTATAGCCGGTGATGCCGATGACCTTGCAGCCCTGAGCCTTGGCGTATTCCACGGCGTTGAGCACGTTTTTGGAGTTGCCGCTGCCGGAAATGGCCACCAGCACGTCGTTGGGCTCCAGATTGCCCCGGAGCTGGAAGCGGAATACCTCCTCATAGCCAATGTCGTTGGCAATGGCCAGCATGGTGGCCACGTTGTCGTTGAGGCAGTGGAACCGGAACGGCACCTCGATGTACTCGGAAACGCCCTTGTTGAAGTCGTTCTGGAAGTGGGAGGCAGTGGCGGCGCTGCCGCCGTTGCCGCAGATATAGATGCGTCCCTTCTTCAGCCGCGTCTCGTCCAGAAAGTTCAGGCACTCGTTGATGGCGTCCACGTCCAGCTGCCCCAGGATCTGCTGCTCCAGCGCGATGTACTCGCGAATGTCCTTTGTATAGTCCATAATCAACCTCCGATGATCTGTTTCACGACGTCCAGCAGATCTGCGCCGGTGCGCTGGGGCTGCACGTCATATTTCCCGTCTTTTCCGGCCTCGCCCGTGAGGACGAGGGCTGTATGGGTGCCGGCGTTGAGGCCGGTCTGTATATCCACGGTGGTGTCGCCCACCATCCACGACTGCGCCAGGTCGATGTTGTACGCCTCCGCGCAGGCGGTGAGCATACCGGTGTCCGGCTTGCGGCAGCGGCAGGGGATCTTGTAGGCGGGGTTCTCCTCCGGATAGCCCTTGTCGGGGTGATGGGGGCAGAACACGATGCCGTCCAGATACGCGCCCTCCTGTCCCAGCAGGGTGGCGAGCTTGCGGTGGATCTCCTCCACATCCGCCATACCGCACATGCCGCGGGCCACCACCGGCTGGTTGGTGGCCACGATGGCCAGATAGCCGGAGCGGTTCAGCAGGCGGATGGCCTCTGCCGCACAGGGCTCCAGCTCCAGCTGCTCCGGGCTGGAGATCAGGCCGCGATAGCGGTTTACCGTGCCGTCCCGGTCCAGGAAAACGCACTTCTGCTTTTTCTCCAGGTTGCGGGCCGACACCACGCCAGTCTCCAGCTCTGCGGCGGCAGCGGCGATGCGCTCCGGCGTGCCCACGTCCTTGATGTACTCCGGGGACATATAGGCGTACACGGCGCCGCCCTGCCGGGCTAGCGGCCAGAGCACCTGCTTTTCAAGGTCGGTCTTTTCGCCGCGGGGAATGCGGCTGCACAGCCGCCTGTTCACCATATAGAAGCCGGCGTTGACGCAGTTGTCGTACCAGTCCGTCCGCTCCTCCGTTTTGGGCAGGAAACCGCATACCCGCTGGTCCTCGTCCCGCAGGACGATGTCCGAGTCGAAGGGATGGGAGTTGGGGTGGACGAACAGCGTGGCCTCCGCCTGCTTCTCCCGGTGGAACGCCAGCATCCGGGGGATGCTGATGTCGAAAATGGTGTCGCCGAACACCAGCAGGAAGTCCTCCTCCAGCCGACCGGCGATCTCCGCCAGCGCGCCGGCGGTGCCGAGAGGCTGCTCCTCCCGGTAGTAGCCGATGCGGACGCCGAAAGCGGCGCCGTCGCCGAAAAAGGCCTCGATCTTCTCACCCAGGTAGCCGGTGATGAGGAGGATGTCCGTTACACCGCTGCGCCGCAGGCACTCGATCTGCCACTGCAGGATGGGCTTGCCGGCGATGGGCGCCATGGGCTTGGGGATCTCGTCGTTGGTGATGGCGCGCAGGCGGGTGCCCTTGCCGCCGGCCATGATGACCGCCTGCATCACAGAACGGCCTCCACCGTCTTGGCAACCGCCTCGTCGCTGGTCATGGAGGTGCTCCAGCCGGCGGCGTGGATCTTATCCAGATTGTAGGCGAACACGGGGACATCGCCCTTCCAGCCGCCCCGTCCGCCGGTATACTCGAAGGGGATGCCGGTCAGGCCCATCTTCTCGCAGACGATTTCCGCGATGCGCTTGACGGAGGACTGGGTCTCCACGCCCACGTTGTACAGCGTCACGCCCTTGCCCGCATCCTTGAAGTGCATGATGGCGTCCACCAGATCCAGCACATAGATATACGGCTTGGTCTGGGTGCCGTCGCCCAGGATCCGCAGGTGGGAGGGGTCAGCCTTCAGCCGCTTGACGAAGTCGAAGATGACGCCGTGGGTCAGCCGGGGGCCGATCACGTTGGGGAACCGGAACACCAGCACCTCCAGATCGTTCATATAGGCGTAGGCGGAGATAGCGGCCTCGGAGCCCAGCTTGCAGCCGCCGTAGTAGGAGATGGGGCGCAGCGCCACGGCATCCTCCGACACCTCGCGGCCCATCTGCTCGCCGTAAACGGCGGAGGTGGACGCGAAGAACAGCTTTTTCACGCCGTTGAGCCGCATGGCCTCCAGCAGCGAGAACGTGGTGGAGTAGGTGTTGTGGTATTCGATGGCCGGGTCGTTGGCGCTGGCCTGGATGTCGGAATTGGCGGCCAGATGGAACACATAATCCACCTGCTCGGCCCGGAAGATATCGTTGACGGCGGCGAAGTCCGCCAGATCCTGCTCATACAGCTTGAAGTGCGGGTTGCCCTGCAGATGGGCGATGTTGGCCTTTGTGCCGATGAAATAGTTGTCCACGCAGACAACGTCGTGGCCCTCGGCCAGGAGGGCGTCGATGAGGTGGCTGCCGATGAATCCGGCGCCGCCGGCTACCAGTGCTTTCATGCTCTTTCTCCTTTAATCCCAGTATTTGTCGCCGATATAGGCCACAGAGGTGCCGTCCTTCTCGAAGGAGAAGGGGAATTCCTTCTTGCGCAGGGCCACGCGCAGGCGCTCCTGCTTGTCCGGCTCGCAGTAGAACAGCAGGAACCCGCCGCCGCCGGCGCCCAGCAGCTTGCCGCCCAGCGCGCCGTTGGCCATGGCCGTCTCATAGGCCTCGTCAATGGCCGGGTTGGAGATGCCGCTGGCCAGCGTCCGCTTCAGCTTCCAGCCCTCGTTCAGCAGGTCGCCGAAGCCGGAGATGTCATCCCGCTCCAGCGCCGTGCGCATATCCTCCGCCAGCGCGCACATCTGCCGCAGGTTGGCGGTCTTGTCCGAGGAGCTCATGTTTTTCTTCTGCTCCGACAGGATGGCGTTGGCCGAGCGGACATCGCCGGTATAGAACATCATCAGGTTCTGCTGGAGACGGCGGTACGTCTCCGGCTTCATCATGAGCGGGGCCACGGATACCGTGCCGTCCTGGTGGAAACGGATGAAATTCAGGCCGCCGTAGGCTGCCGCGTACTGGTCCTGCTTGCCGATGGGGCTGCCCAGCTTTTCGATCTCGACGCGGCAGGCCCGCTCCGCAATCTCGCCCTTGGACATGTACTTGCCTTGGTAGCAGTTCAGTGTGTTGATGAGGCCCACCGTGAACGTGCTGGAGGAGCCGAGACCCGTGCCGCCGGGCACATCCGCCGTGGAGACGATCTCCACGCCGTGGAGCTTCCGCTCGTTCAGCACACAGTTGAAGATACGGTGCCGGATCTCGGACAGATCGCTGACCAGCTCGTTTTCCGAGTACTTCAGCAGCGTCTTGTTTTCGTCGAAGTACGGATGGATGGAGATGTAGCAGTAGCGGTTGATGGAGGTGCTCAGCACGCAGCCGCCGTACTGCTCGTAAAAATCTGCCAGGTCACTTCCGCCGCCGGCAAAGCTGATGCGGAAGGGCGTTTTTGTCATGATCATGTGGTTTTCCCCTTTTTTACTTGTAGTCTGTGCCGGATACTTTTGGCCGTGTGCAGGAGATAGGCTGTGGCCGGCAGGCCGATGAGCCGCAGCAAAAGGCGCAGAAGGCAGATATACCGGTCACTTCCCCCGGCAAGAACGTTCCGGGCATCAGCAAAAAGCTGTCGTCCCGCCGCTCTGTCCGCCGCCGGTATCTCGTAGATCTGCGCCATATTGAGAACATATTCAAACTGGAACTGCGCCGTCACGCAGTCCGAATAGGGCAGCGCCGCCTCTCGCAGCCGCCGGATGGAGCGCTCCAGCACGAACACGGTATCCTCCAGACGGCGCAGGGTGGGCCTGTCCATCAGGGATGTGCCGCGCCCCACGGCGTAAAGGTAGTACGGGTCGTGGTAAAAAGCGGTGTCCGGCCGGGCCAGCAGGACGCTGGCGGTGTAATCCACATCCTCGCTCATCCGGTTTTCCAGAAACGTGATGCCGCTGCGCGTCAGAAAGTCGCGGCGGTAGATATACCGCCATACGTTCCAGAAGCATTTGTGCTGCCGCAGCATTTTTCCGATGTGCTCCACGCCCTGAAAATCACAGCCCTCGCCGATCTGGAACCACGGCTCCAGCTGCCCTGTGCGGCGATTGTCGTGGTAGAAGTCGAAAACGTACAAGTCCCGGGGGGCGGTGTCCTCCCGGATGCGCCGCAGCGCGCGGGTGAACAGCGCCGTATCCACCAGATCGTCGCTGTCGATGTATACGAGGTAGGTGCCCCGGGCCTCCCGCACCGCACAGTTGCGGGCGTTGGACAGGCCCCTGCCGTCCTGCCGCAGCAGGCGGATATTGGCGTGCCGGCGGACGTAGTGCTCCGCGATGGCGGTGCTCCCGTCGGAGGACTCGCCCAGCGAGAGGATGACCTCGTCCGCCGCCGTCAGTGCCGGCAGGGCGCTTTCCAGACAGGCGGAGAGATATGGCTCCACGTTGAAAACGGGGACGATCACGCTGAATGTCACTGCTTCCGGGGTCAATGGGCGGCCATCCCTTTCCTGATGTTTTTTGCGGTTACATATTGCCAAAAAGTACACCTTTTGACAGTATAACCGACTATAAAAGAATATCATACATTCTTCACATTTGCAATAGACAGTGCGGAAATTTCACCACTGCATTCGGCGAAAATGCCCAGTATTTCCAACCCGACCTTTCTCTGTCAAAAGGTGACTTTTTGACAGGTACAGGACGGCGAGAAGGCGGGACACATGGCGGATTGGGACGCTGCCCGGCCGGCGGTTGCCCGGCGCTTTGCCCGCTGGGAGGAGCGGCTTTGCCGCAGGCTGCACATCGGCGGCTAACGGACGGAAAAACAGCAAAAGAGAGGGGCTGGCCCCTCTCTTTTCCGTATGACGGGATCACGGCTGCGCCGTTTCGTTTTCGGCCGCCAGCACGTCCTCCGTGTCGGCGCCGCACAGGCGGATGAGCTTCTCTGCCAGGATCTTGGAGAAACCCGCGATCAGCGCGCTTTCGATGACCAGCAGCTCCACGGCGTTGTCGCCGCCCTGCCCCGGTGTGCGGATGCCCTCCGCACCGGTCTGCACCTGCTGGTTGAAAAACAGTGCCAGCCGCCGGAACTTCTCAGAATAGTCCTCGTAGACCGCCCGCACCTCCTCCTCGCTGCTGTCCGGCGGGATGACCTTCTGCACGTCGCTGATGCTGAGACTCTGCTTCATGGTCAGGATCATGATGAGGTAGGCGATGTGCACCCGGTGGTACTTGCGCTTCACCGGTGCCGGCATGATCTTCAGCCGCACATAGTTGTTGATGGTGGAGGAGGTCACAAAGCGCTCCTTTGTTCCCGCCGGGGCGGGGATGAAGCTGAGATACTGCTCCAGAAGCACGATGACCTGATCCATATAAAGACCCAGATCCGGGATGGCGTTCCACTCCGGCAGGTGATAGTCGGTGATGAATTTGTCCCAGCGCCGCAGCTTGTGGGCCACAAGATCCTTGTCGTATTGCATGAAAATGCCCCCTAACTCGTATACATAATACACTATATCACAAATGGATGCGCTTGACAAGAAAAAGGTGAACATGATACCTTGACGCATCACATCTAATATGTTATATTATGTAAAAATCGCAGAGGAGGGTATACTATGGAACGGGCGTATGTGTATGGAGATTCGCTGCTGAAGGCCACTGTGCCGGATGAGGCCATGCGGTATCACTTCCATCTGGCGGAGGTCATGGCCCGGTATCCCACGGAGCGGCTGGAGGTGGTGAACCGCGCCAAGATGGGCTCCACCATCAGCAAGGGATTGTCCCTGGTGGAGCACGACGTGCAGCGGGGCATGGATGCCCGCTGGGCGCTGGTGGCCTACGGCGGCAACGACAGCGATTTCGACTGGGCGGGCATTGCCGCCGACCCGGAAGGGGAGCACAAGCCCCGCACGGAGCTGCCGGAGTTCCTGACCAAGCTGAAAAAGACGGTGACGGAGCTGGTGCAGGCCGGGGTGCAGCCGGTGCTGATGACGCTGCCGCCTATTGACGGCAGGCGTTATTTGGATTATATTTGCAGCAGCGGCCTCAGCCGTGAGCGCATTTTGCAGTGGCTGGGCGATGAGGGCCGTATCTACCGGCACCAGGAGCTGTACTCCGACACGGTGGCATCCTTCGCCATGAGCGAGGGGCTGCCCCTTATCGACGTGCGCCGCCGCTTTCTGCCGCTGCGGGACCTGCCGCAGATGATCGCGGCGGACGGCATCCATCTGACCATGTCGGGGTACAGGCAGCTGTTCGACGCACTGGCCCAGTGGGTCACGCCGCAGTTGTAACGGAAACAAGAGAAAAAGGAGACACATTATGGTACGTATTATGACCGATAACGCGGCAAATCTGCCCAAGGCCCTGCTGGAACAGTACGGCATCGGGGAGCTTTGCCTGACCTATACGGTGGACGGCGAGCCGACGGACACCGGCGCGGAGTTCGACGGGCGCAGCTTCTATGACGCCATGCGGCGCGGTGCGGTGGTGCAGACCTCCATGGTCACGCCGGACGCGGCGCGGCGGGGTATGGAGCCGCACCTCATCAACGGCGACGATGTGCTGTATGTGGGCCTGTCCGGCGGCGTCAGCGGCACCTGCTGGGGCGTGGGACTGGTGGCCCGCGAGCTGGCGGAGCAGTATCCGGAGCGGAAGATCCGCGTGCTGGACACCAGGGGCGCTTCCCTGGGCGAGGGCCTCATTGTGCTGGAGGCCGCCCGGCTGGCGGCGGAGGGCCGCGTGCTGGAGGAGATCGTGGTGCGCTGCGAGGAGCTGTGCGGCAAGATGCGCCAGCACTTCATGGTGGACGATCTCAAGTTCCTGCGCAGGGGCGGCCGCATCTCCGGCGGCGCGGCGCTGGCCGGTACGCTGCTGCAGATCAAGCCCATCCTGCAGGGTGACGAGGAGGGCAAGATCGTGATGCTGGCCAAGGCCCGCGGCAAGAAGGCCGGCATGGAGGAGCTGGTGAAGCTCTACGACCAGATGGTGGAGGACAGGAGCGCCCCGGTGGGCATCTCCCACGCCGGTTCCCCGGCGGACGCGCTGCATGTGGCCACCCGGCTGCGGCAGGTGGGCTGCACCGGCCAGATCCTCACCGTGTGCCACGAACCGGTCACCGGCGCCCATGTGGGGCCGGGCATGCTGGCGGTATACTTTTTCAGCAAGACGTGGCGGTGATCGCCTGCGCATAGAACAAAAAAGAACGGAAGCCCAGGGCTTCCGTTCTTTTTTGTGTACAGTGTGCGTTATTTGGTCAGCGTCTCCACCCAAGCGGAGTACTTGGCGATGTTGGCGTCCCGCTCCGCGGCGTCTCTGCCCTGGGTCAGGATGTAGACCTTGATCTTGGGCTCTGTGCCGGAGGGACGGACCAGAATGGTGGTGCCGTCGGCCAGCTCATAGCGCAGCACGTTGCTGCCGTGAAGCTCCATGGGGCTGGAAGCACCGGTGGCGCAGTCCACGGCGGTGCCGTCGGCGTAGTCCTTGCGGACGGCGACGGCGACCCCGGCGATATCGGCGGGGGGCGTCTGGCGCAGGCGCTTCATCAGGGCGGCCATCTTCTCCAGACCGTCCACGCCGGGCATCACCAGGTTGTGGGTCTTTTCGCCGTACCAGCCGTACTTGGCGTACAGAGCCTGCAGAGCGTCGTAGAGGGTCATGCCCTGCGCGGCGTACCAGCCGGCCATCTCCGTGACCATCAGGGAGGCGGTAACGGCGTCCTTGTCGCGGACGTAGTCGCCCAGCATGTAGCCGTAGCTCTCCTCGTAGGACATGATGACCTCGCCCTGGCCGGAGGACTCCAGCTCACCCTTCTTCTCGGCCATGAACTTGAAGCCAGTGAAGGTGTCATAGCAGGTGACGCCGTTGGACTCGGCCACCTTGCGGGCCATGTTGGTGGTGACGATGGACTTGAGGAACACCGGCTTCTCCGGCATCTTGCCGGCCCGGCGCAGGGCGCCGATGAGGTAGTCCAGCAGCAGCACGCCGGTCTGGTTGCCGGTGACGGCCACGAATTTGCCGGCATGGTCGCGGACCATGATGCCCACGCGGTCGCTGTCGGGGTCGGTGCCCAGGATGAAGTCAGCGCCCACCTTGTCCGCCAGCTCGATGGCCAGATAGAAGCCCTCCGGATTCTCCGGGTTGGGGGAGGCCACGGTGGGGAAATTGCCGTCCAGCACCATCTGCTGCTCCACGCAGTACAGGTGCTTGACGCCCAGACCCCGCAGGGCCTCCGGCACCAGCTTCCAGCCGCAGCCGTGGAACGGGGTGTACACCACCTTGAAGGTGTCGGCCACCTTGGCCATGGACGCCCGGTCGTTGACCATGGCCATGACGTTCTCCATAAAGGCGCGGTCCGTCTCCTCGCCCATGATCTCGATAAGACCGGCCTTCACGGCATCGTCGAAGTCCATGCGCTTCACGCCGGTGAAGATGTCGATCTTCTCCAGCTGGGCGGCGATGGCGTCGGCATGCTGGGGCGGCAGCTGTGCGCCGTCAGACCAGTAGACCTTGTAGCCGTTGTACTCCTTGGGGTTGTGGCTGGCAGTGACGTTGATGCCCGCCTGGCAGCCGTAGTAGCGGACGGCGAAACTCAGCTCCGGCGTGGGCCGCAGGGACTCGAAGATGCGGACGTGGATGCCGTTGGCGGCGCAGACCTCCGCGGCGGCGTGGGAGAACAGCATGTTGTTGTTGCGGCAGTCCATGCAGATGGCCACGCCTTTTTTCTTTGCCTCCTTGCCCTCGGCGGCGATGACGTTGGCAAAGCCCTGGGTGGCCCAGCGGATGACGTGGATGTTCATCTGGTGCAGGCCCACCTTCATGGTGCCCCGCAGACCGGCAGTGCCGAACTCCAGCGGGCCGTAAAAGCGGTTCTCAATCTCCTTTTCATCGTGGGCGATGCTCTCCAGCTCCGCGTGCTCGGCGGGGGAGAGGGCGTCGCTGCGGAGCCAGCGCTCGTATTCCTGTTTGTAGCTCATATAGGTACTCCTTTCGGGATGATATGTACTTATTCGTCCTCGTCCACGGGCTGGGCGGTCAGCAGCTCCTGCGCCTCCTCCAGGCGGGAGGCGGGGACATACAGGCTGACGCCGAAGCCGGAAAAGCCGTTGATGACCTTGCCGGCGCCGCCCTCGCGGTCGTAATACTTGAAGCAGGGGACGCCGTAGGCCGACAGCAGGGAGATGAGGGTGTCGGCGTCGGCGGCGGAGTCAAAGGTCTGCTTCAGCAGCACGGCCTTCTCGTCGCGGCCGGACTCGTCCTTGGGCCACGCGGGCACGTCCGGACGGCCGGTAAAGCTCCAGTTTTCCATGGGAATGACCTCCTATTTGTGGTATTTTGCGCCGCCGGCGATCTGGTAGGCGCGGTAGATCTGCTCCAGCAGCATGATGCGTGCCATGTGGTGGGGGAACGTCATGGGCGACATGGAGAGCCGCCAGTCGGCCTGCTGCTTCAGGCTCTCGTCCAGTCCCACGCTGCCGCCGATGAGAAACGTGATCTGGGTCTTGCCCTGTACGCCGAAATCCGTGAGCCGGCGGCTCAGCTCCTCGCTGGAGCAGGGCTTTCCCTCGATGCACAGCGCCACCAGCGCGCCGCCTCTGGGCAGCTTTTCCCGGATGGCGGCGGCCTCCGTCTGCAGGGCACGGCGGATCTCGGCGGGGGATGGCTCATCGGGCAGGCGGCACTCCGGCAGCTCGATGATCTCCAGACGGCACAGCCGCTGGAGCCGCTTGACGTATTCGGCGGCGGCGTCGATGTAGAACCGCTCCTTCAGCTTGCCGACGCAGAGGATGCTTACCTTCTGCATGCCGTCACCTCCGGCTCATAGCAGCCGCTGAGCTCACCACGGGGCGCCACCTCCACGGAGACATCCAGCCCGGACAGGGCCGTTTCCATGACCTGCAGGGCTCGCTGGGGGGTGTTGTTCTCCCGGCTCAGGTGGGCCAGCACGAAGCGGCGGGTGCCGCATGCCGCCATACGGCGGGCAAAGGCGGCGGCGTCCTCGTTGGACAGGTGGCCCCGCTGGCTGAGGATGCGCTGCTTCAAGGGGTAGGGGTACGGCCCCGACAGCAGCCACTCCACATCGTGGTTGCTCTCCAGCACCAGCAGACCCACGCCGGAGAGGGCGGCGGCCGCCGGCTCCGGCACGAAGCCGGTGTCGGTGAGGATGCCCACACTCTCGCCGCCGCAGTCGATGCGGTAGTCCACGCTTTCCCCGGCGTCATGGCTGGTGGCGAACACCGTCACCTGTGCCGGGCCGATGGAAAAGACGCTGCCGGGGGAGACAAGGCGCAGGCAGCCGTCCAGTCCGGGCAGGCGGCTGCGGAGATAGAAGGCCGTGCCGCCGCTGGCGTACAGCGGGACGGCGTGGTGCTTCAGCAGGGTGGCAAGGCCCGCCGTGTGGTCCGTATGCTCGTGGGTGATGAGGATGGCGGACAGGTCGTCCGGCGTCAGACCCAGCTGGGCCAGGGACTGCCTGATGCGGCGGGCGGAGATGCCGGCATCCACCAGCAGGTGGACGCCGCAGGCGGAGACCAGCAGGCTGTTGCCCTCGGAGCCGCTGGCCAGTGTATGTACAGTGATCAAGACGGTATGTACCTTTCCGGAAAATGACAGCGTCCGTTGCAGCAAGCCGCAAAGGCTGCGGCCTCTCGCAGCGGACGCTGGAAGGTGTATGTCAGCTGATATGGGCTTCGGCTTCGCTCTCGTCGGGCACGTCCACCATGGCGATATCCGCGCCGACAGCGCGGAGCTTGCCCACCAGGTCCTCGTAGCCCCGCTCGATATACTGCACGCAACTGAGCTCGGTGGTGCCCTTGGCGGCCAGACCGGCGATGACCAGCGCCGCACCGGCCCGCAGGTCGCAGGCCTGGATGGGAGCGCCCACCAGCTGCTGGGTGCCCTCGATCACGGCCACCTTGCCGTCCACCTGGATGTGGGCGCCCAGACGCTTCAGCTCGTCCACATACTTGAAGCGGTTGGCGCCGTAGACGCCCTCGGTGACGAGACTGGTGCCCTGCGCCAGAGACAGCACGGCGGCGATCTGGGGCTGCATATCCGTGGGGAAACCGGGGTAGGGCAGGGTCTTGACGTTGGCCTTCTGCAGCGGCTCGTTGCGGCGCACCAGCAGGGTGTCGTCGTTCTCCTCCACCACCACGCCCATCTCCATCAGCTTGGCGCTGATGCAGTCCATGTGCTTGGGGATGATGTTCTTCAGCAGCAGCTGACCGCCGGTGGCAGCCACCGCGGCCATATAGGTGCCGGCCTCGATCTGGTCGGGGATGATGCAGTAGGTGCCGCCGCTGAGACGCTCCACGCCCCGGATCTTGATGGAGTCGGTGCCGGCGCCCTTGATATCCGCACCCATGGAGTTCAGGAAGTTGGCCAGGTCCACGATGTGAGGTTCCTTGGCAGCGTTTTCAATGGTGGTGACGCCGTCCGCCAGTGCGGCGGCCATCATGATGTTCATGGTAGCGCCCACGGAGACAACGTCCAGATACACCGGCGCGCCGGTGAGACGGCCGTTTTTGGCGGCGGTGTGGATGAAGCCGCCCTCCACGGACACCTCGGCGCCCATGGTGGTGAAGCCCTTGATATGCTGGTCGATGGGGCGGACGCCGAAGTTGCAGCCGCCGGGCATGGCCACGGTGGCCTGACCGAAGCGGCCCAGCAGCGCGCCCAGCAGGTAGTAGCTGGCCCGGATGCGGCGGGCCAGATCGTAGGACGGGCGGGTGCTGTGGATGGCGTGGCAGTCGATCTCCACCGCGTGGCGGTTCAGCACCCGGATGCGGGCGCCCAGCTCCTCCAGAATGGAGAAAAACAGGGTCACGTCGCTGATCTGGGGGATGTTCTCGATGCGGCAGACGCCGTCCACCAGCAGGGCGGCGGGAATGATGGCGACGGCGGCGTTCTTTGCGCCGCTGATGGTCACCTCGCCAAACAGCGGATGGCCGCCGTGGATAATGTATTTGTTCAAGGCAGTTCCCTCTTTTCAGATGGTCAATAGGCTCTGGTAACAGTGTGCCCGGAGCATGGAAACTTCATACCGCAAAACGCGGCGGAAGATGTTGTATATGCAAACAAAGACAGTATACCATATTTTTTAGCAAAAGCAATAAATCCGTGAAAATTTATTGGGAAAGCACAAAAAAGTCAGGATAGTACAGGATACCATGATGCGGTTTACATAACTGTCCGCGCCGGCGGGCAAAAAAAGAATTTCAGGAGCATGCCGGAAGCGTACAACCCGGGAAAAGACGGGGGAAAGAGGTGACATTCATGCAGAGAGGAGAGGCAAACATGATCGAATGGAAGGATTGGCGCCTGACGTGGGACGGAGCCCCGGCGGCCATGCAGTTCGACAACGGCAGCGTGTGGCTGGACATCGTGGGCGACATGCCGGAGGGGTACGACTGGGAGCTGCTGCTGCAGGAGCCGGAGGGCGGTCTGGACGCCCTGCCGCTGGTGGCGCGGCCCGGCGGCGTGGGCGTGCTGCTGAAGCGGGAGAATCTGCCCAGGGGCGGCACATACACCCTGCAGCTGCGGGGCACGCTGCGCACCGACGGTGTGACCCAGCGCCACAGCACGGTGACGGAGGTGCTGGTACCGGCCAGCCTGTCGGAGGGCGCGGCGTGGCCGGAGCTCCCCACGGCGTTCCGGGAGCTGGAGACGCGGCTGCGGGATCTGGCGGCGCACCCGCCCAGACCGGGGGCAGACGGCTTCTGGCTGCTGTGGAGCGGGGAGAGCGGCGCGTATCAGGAAAGCCAGCTGCCGGTGGGTACCGGCGGCCCGAAAGGAGACACCGGCGCGGCAGGCCCCAAGGGTGAAAAAGGCGATAAGGGCGATACGGGGGCGCAGGGGCCGGCCGGTGAAAAGGGCGCGGCCGGCGACACCGGCGAAAAAGGCGAGAAGGGCGATAAAGGCGACAAGGGGGATAAGGGGGAAAAAGGTGACAAGGGCGACCGGGGCGAGACCGGCGCGGCAGGCCCGACATATACCCCCGGCGCCAATATCGCCATTACCGGCAGCACCATCGACACCAAAGTGTTCCCGTGCAGCCCCAACCTGCTGGACAACTGGTACTTCCCGAACCCGGTGAACCAGAGGGGACAGGCGGAGTATACGGGTTCCGGCAGCTCCAACGTCCACGGCATCGACCGCTGGGCGGTGCAGTTCGACGGCACGAAGTACACCGTGGCCACCTCTGTGCTGTCGACTACATCGGAAACGAACGTCGGCCAGATGAACTACATGCTGCCCAACAACGAGGCGATGCAGTTCGTGGGAAAGCAGATGACGTTCTCGCTGCTGGTGGACAA
>URST01000012.1 GCA_900550585.1 uncultured Eubacteriales bacterium | reverse complement strand
CTACACACTGCATATCGTCGGCAGCGTCAGATGTGTATAAGAGACAGCTCCCATACCGGCACCCACATGGACGCCCCGGCCCATATGCTCCATGACGGTGCGGCGCTGGATCGCTATGACGCGGCGAAGTTCGCCGGTCCCGCCGTGGTGGTGGACTGCCGGGGGCAGCGCGCCATTACTCTGTCCCTGCTGCAGAGCTATGACCTGAACGGCGCGGACTTCGTGCTGTTCTGCACCGGCTGGGACAAGAAGTGGGGCACGCCGGGCTACTATGAGGGCTTTCCCTGCCTGACGGCGGAGGCGGCGGCATATCTGGCCGGCCTGCCGCTGAAGGGCGTGGGCGAGGACACCATCTCGCTGGACCCCTGCGACAGCGTGGATTTTCCCAACCACATGACACTGCTGGGCGCGGACTTTGTGAACACCGAGAACCTCAAGGGGCTGGACAAGCTGCTGGGCCGACGCTTCACGTTCGTTACGCTGCCCCTGAAATTTGAGAATGCCGATGGCTGCTCCTGCCGCGCCATCGCTCTGGAGGAATGACAATGGGTAAACTGCGGTTCCTGTTTGCGCTGTGGCTGGCAAAGCTGTCCATCCCGGCGCTGAAGATCACCCGCCACAACGGCACGGACTTCCCCGGCAGTCTGGCGGTGAAGCTGTGTCCGGACTTTTTGAAGTATATCGGCAAGCCGGAGCACATCATAGCCGTCACCGGCACCAACGGCAAGACCACCGTGGCCAATATGCTGAACGACGTGCTCACCGCCGAGGGCAAGACCGTACTCAGCAACCGGGCGGGCAGCAACATCATCTCCGGCGTCAGCACGGCGCTGCTGAAGGGCTGCGGCCTGCTGGGCCGGGTCAGGCCGGAGTACGACCTGGCGATCCTGGAGATCGACGAGCGCTCCGCGCCCAGGATCTATCCCTATGTGAAGCCGGAGCACATTGTCATCACCAACCTGTTCCGGGACTCCATCATGCGGAACGCCCATCCGGGCTACATCGCGGACATCCTGACCCGGTCCCTGCCTAAGGAGAGCAGGCTGATCCTCAACGCCGACGACCTGATCTCCTGCACGGTGGCACCGGAGAACCAGCGGGTATATTTCGGCATCGACCGGCTGCCCACCGATGTGACGGAATGCGAGAACCTGCTGAACGATATGCGTATCTGCCCCCGATGCGCCGGGAAGCTGCGGTATGAATACCGCCGCTACCACCACATCGGCCGGGCCGTGTGCGAGAGCTGCGGCTTCCACTCCCCCGACTGCGACTATCTGGCCACAAAGGTGGACACCGCCGCCCACACCATGTGCATACGGGAGGCGGGGCAGGAATACCCGTACACCCTCATCACCGACAGCCTGCACAACATCTACAACACGGTGACGGTGATCGCCGCCCTACGGCAGCTGGGCTATGACCACGGCACCATCGCCCGCCGCATGGCGGAGGTGAAGATCCCCGCCAGCCGGCTGTCCGAGGAGGATATCGGCGGCGTGAAGGTCATTATGCAGATGTCCAAGGACAAGAACGCTCTGGCCTGTTCCCGCAACTTCGACTATATCCGGTCCAAGCCGGGGAAGAAGGAACTGCTGCTGATGATGAACTGCCTGGGCGTGGCCAAAAGCTGGTCGGAGAACCCCAGCTGGATGTACGACACGGATTTTGAATTCCTGAACAGTGACGATGTGACGTGCCTGGTCTGCGCCGGGCCGCGGGCCTATGACTACCAGCTGCGGCTGCTGCTGGCGGGCATCCCCCGGCAGAAGATACGGCTGGCCGAGGACGAGTTCGCCGCCCTGGAGCTGCTGCCGCTGACCCCCGGCGACGACGTGTATCTGCTCTACGGCGTGGACGGCACGCCCCTGGCCTTCCGGGTCAGGGAAAAGCTGAAGGAAAAGCTGCTGGCAAAGGAGGGCGCGCAATGAAGGTGGAAATTCTGTTTCCGGAGGTCTGCAACCTGTACGGCGATCTGCAGAACATCTACTATCTGAAGCGCTGCTGCCCGGCGCTGGAGATCATAGAAACGGACCTGCACAGCAAACCCCGGTTCCTCACGGAGGATGTGGCGCTGGTCTATATGGGCAGTACCACAGAACAGGGGCTGTGTCTGGCGGCGGACGCCCTGCGGCCCTATGCCGCGGACATCGCCGCAAGGGCGGACGCGGGACAGCTGATCCTGCTGACCGGCAATGCGCCGGACGTGTTTTCCGCCGCCATAGAAAGCGACAGCGCCGACACCATAGAGGGGCTGGGCATTCTGCCCGGACGGGTGCGGTACACCATGATGAAGCGGCACAACAGCTTCTTCCTGGGCACCTTTGACGGTATGGAGGTCGTCGGCTTCAAGAGCCTGTTCGGCTTCCACTACGACGCAGCGGAGGCGGAGGGCTGGTTTGACACCGTGCGGGGCGTGGGCCGCACGCCGGAGTCGAAGCTGGAGGGCTTTTGCCGGGGCGGGCTGTACGCCACGGCGCTGATCGGCCCGTTGCTGATCCTAAATCCTCCGCTGTGCAAGTGGCTGCTGCGGCAGATGGGCGCCGAGGACACCCTGGCCTTCGAGGACGCGGCCTTCGCCAGCTTTAACAAACGTGTGGCGGAGTTCAGGGAGCCGGGCAGAGGTTTCCAATACTCGTAAACAAAAAACATCCCCCAACCGGGGGATGTTTTTTGTATCAGAGCTTTTCGGACAGTGTTTCGTCCAGGCCCACGCCGTAGAGGTTCTTGGCCGAGCAGCCGGCGCGCCCGCCGCCGGCACAGGCACAGGCGCACGCACAGGCGCAGCTGCTGGCGCAGGCGCAGTGGCTGCCGCCGCCGAAGCCGCCTCCGCCGAAGCCGCCGCCACCTCTTCTGGGCGGTCTGGGCTTTGTTTTGGTGCCCACGCTGCCGGGACGAGGCCTGCCGTCCGGCCCGGCGGGGTACCACAGGTGGTTGACGAACACATAGCGGGTGCCGAAGCCGCCGGCATAGCCGTCGCCCCGGCTGCAGACCACCACCACGATGCAGATGACGATGAACAGGACCACCAGAACGCCGAAAAGCGCCTCCGGGTCCACGCCATCGTCGTAGTAGCCGCCGTCGTCGTAGTCGTACCAGCCGTCGTCCGGCGCGTAGTCGGCGCTGTTGTCCGGGGACAGGGCCGTGGGCCAGTCGGTGTAGCGCACCCGGACGTTCATCCGGTAGCCGTAGTCCAGATCGGAGGCGGTCACGGTCAGGCCATCCGCCAGCGTCACGTCGTCGGCGCCGGTGATCGTGCCGTCGCTGAAGTCGCCGGTAAGGCCGGCGGGGTCTGTCCACGTCAGGGTCATGGCGCCGATCTTCGCCTCGTCGAACCAGCCGGGGGTGTAGTCATAGGATACGGTATCGCCGTCCAGCGTGTACATGTACTCCTGCACCCAGCGGTAGGAGAAAGTAAACGTCTCGTTCTGGTCGTAGGCGCGGTCCAGATAGACGTACATGTAGCTGTTGTCGAAGGACAGGCGCTCAATGTTGTCGGTGAGGGCCGTCTCCTCCCGGATGGAGCCATTGGGCACGCCGATCTTCAGCTCCTGCCCGTAGGGCAGCTCCTCCAGCGCCGTCCATGTCAGGGAGACGGTGATGGTCAGGCTGCCGTCGTCGGTGTTGGGCACCGCGGTCACGTCATAGCGGTCGATGTAGTCGTAGTCCGCCCAGGCGGTGACGGTGCAGCACAGCGCCGCCAGCAGGGTCAGCAGCAGGATATGCAGTTTCTTCAGCATGTGGCCGCCTCCTCCCTGTTGCCGGTGCGCAGCTGACAGATGTGGTCCATTTTTGCGCTCTCCGCCCGGATGACGGCGCAGCGCTCGCTGTTCCAGATGGCGCGCCAGTCGTCGGTGCGCATGTTGCCCAGCGGCGGGGCGCTGAGCCAGCTCTGGCAGGGGATGACGCTGCCGTCCGGGGCGATGGCCATGTTGGAAAGGCAGGCGCCGCAGCTGGGGATCAGGTGCAGACCCAGGGCGCGGAGCGTCTCCTCCGGCAGCCAGCCGGGACTGGTGAAGTCCAGCTCCATGCCCAGCTCCTCCACCACGGGGACGGCGGCGCGCAGCACGTCCGTCAGCTCCTGCTCCGTCAGGCGGGTGGCGCGGCTCTCCGCCCCCTCGGCGCTGCCAGAGGGGATGAGGCCGGAGCAGGTGGCGTAGCGCACGCCCAGCGAGGAGGCGAAGCGCAGGGTGGCGGCGTAGTCGGTGTTCAGGCTGCACAGCGGCGTGTTCACCGAGACGATGAGACCCGCGGCCACGGCGTTCCGGATGCCCTGCACCGTTTTTTCAAAGCCGTCGGCGCCCACCAGCGCGTTGTGGACGGCGGGGTCGGCGCTGTACAGCGTGACCTGCGCGCTGTCGAGACTGGCGTCATACAGCCGGGCGCACAGCGACGGGGTCAGCAGCTGGCCGTTGGTGTTCAGGCGGGTGACGAACCACTGGGCCGCGTCCACCAGCTCCACCAGATCGGCGCGGAGGGTGGGCTCGCCGCCGGTAAACGTCACCTGGGGGATGTTGGCCTCCTGCAGGCGGCGGAGGATCTCCAGCCACTGCTGGGTGGACAGCTCCGGCGCATCGGCCAGGGACTGACCGGCGGCGTAGCAATGGAGACACTTCTGGTTGCAGTGCCACGCGCCGTCGCAGTGCATGGCGCTGACCATCAGGTCCATGCGGTGAGGCGCGGTCATCTGGGACGCATACTCGCCCAGCGAGAGGACGCCCACCTCCGCCTCCGGCTCCTGCCCCCGGGCAATGGCCACCAGCGAGGTGAGCATCAGGGTCAGGTCATCCGCCAGATCGGCCTTTTTCGTGAAGGGGTAGGTCTTATGTGTCTCGGCCACGGCGGTGTCCGCCATGGCGCGCCAGTCGGACTCGCCGATCTCCAGACCGGCAAAGGGCTCCAGCCGGTCCATGAAGTTGGCCAGCAGAATGGCCCAGGACAGGTTCAGCGGCACCAGCTTATCGCCGTTGAGCAGCAGCAGGAACGGCGCGGACGGCGCATCCTCCCGGGGCGGGATCATGTGGATGCGGACGGCGCCCCGGCCCTTGGGGTCCAGCGTGATGTGCCGCACGCAGCGCAGGTGCTGTCTGCGGTAGCGCTGTTCCAGAAACGTAGGCATAGGCGTTCCTCCTTTCGTTGCCGCCAGTATAGCATAGCGGCGGTAAAATGGCAACAGAAACGCCCCGCCTTCCGGCGGGGCGCTGCATGCCTGTATGTGTCAGTCGTTGACATCGTAGAAAATGCGCTCGCCCTCCTCGGCCAGGCCCAGCAGGTCGCGGGCCAGCGCCTTGATGAAGTCGGGGTCGTCCTTCCTGCTCAGGTCAGACTGGAGCGCTTCATTCTCCTGGGTCTTTTCCTGCATCTGCTGGGTCAGGGAGGCCTCCTGCGCCCGGACATCCTTCAGGCGCCCGTAGACGTTGACGATCTCCACGCCCACCACCACGATGAGGACGGCCAGCACCAGCAGCAGCACGGTGTTGGACTTCTTTTTGCGGGCCTTTTTCTGCGCCATGGCTGTCCGCTCCCTTCCGCGGCCGGCAGGGCCGCTTTCTTATCCCCATTGTAGCGCAGGCGCGGCGAAAAGAAAAGTGTTTTTTCAGGAAAGCGGCGGCTTTTTTCAGCCAGCGCGCCGCCAGCACCGCCGGGCGGCACAGCAGACGGCACAGCGCCACCGCCGCGTCCAGCCAGAAATCCCACAGAGGGCGCAGCAGCGGCGGCAGCGTCAGGCTGTACAGCAGGGCGCCCAGCGCCACGCCGGTGAGCATGTACAGCCGCAGCTCCCCCTGCCCCACCCGCAGGGCGAACCAAAGCAGCAGCAAGCCCAGCACGGCGGTGTACAGGCCGTCCAGCAGGCCGGTGAGCCGCCGGTCACGGCGGCGGCGGAGCCGCACGGTGCGCAGCAGGTCGTAGACCATGGCGGAGGCGGCCCCCAGCGCCGCGGCGGTCAGGTAGGCGGTGAGCTGCTGGGGCACATGGTTCTCCATGTCAGCCGAACAGGCGGGACAGGAACGAGCCCTGCCGCACCTCCGTGTCCTCGTAGGTCACGGCGTCGATGCGGCCGTCCACCTGCATCTCGCCGCCGTCCAGGGACAGCTTGCCGATGTGCAGCTCCTCCCCGGTGATGATGAGTGTGCCGGCGCTGGTGGTGGTGACGATGCAGTTCTCGTCGAACCGCACCACGTCCTCCACGCCGGAGACGCTCAGCTTCTCCCGCCCCTCCAGCTGGAGGCGGTGATAGGCGGCTGCGCCGCCGTCGGTCATGTCGTAAGGCATCAGAAAAGCGCTCCCTCCCACACAGTTTTCACTGTATCGTATGAGGGAACGCTCCGGTTTATGACAGTTTGTCCGGCTGGGGCGCGGCCTCGCGGTACATGGCGGCCGCCGCGTCCTTGCCCACGTTCTCCGCCACGCTGACCACCTCCACCGTCAGGGTCTTCTGGCCGAAGCGGATGGAGATGACATCGCCCACCTTCACATCGTAGGACGCGCGCTGCACCCGGCCGTTGACGGTGACGCGCTCGTTGTCGCAGGCCTCGTTGGCCACGGTGCGGCGCTTGATGAGGCGGGAGACCTTCAGGTATTTATCAAGTCGCATAGTATCCTCCCTGAAACGGTAAAGGAGCCGGTGTGGCGTCACACCGGCTCCCGTGTATGCATGTTACTCGGCAACGGCATCCTTCAGAGCCTTGCCGGCCTTGAAAGCGGGCACCTTGGAGGCGGGGATCTCAACGGTCTCCTTGGTACGGGGGTTCAGGCCGGTACGGGCGGCGCGCTTCTTGGTCTCAAAGGAGCCAAAGCCCACCAGCTGCACCTTCTCCTCGGCCTTCAGGGTCTCGGTGATGGTCAGCAGGGTCGCGTTGACGGCGGCCTCGGTGTCCTTCTTGGACAGGCCGGTCTTTTCTGCCACGGCGGCGATCAGTTCGGTTTTATTCATGATAGTTCCTCCCAAATTTTTTCATTTGTTGACGCCGTCCCACCGGGCGGCGTATCTCAAAACGATCGAGATCGCATTAAGAACGTTTTGCCTCGTTCCACAGGGCGGTCATCTCCTCCAGCGAGAGCTGGGAAACTTCCCTCCCCTGGGCCGCCGCGCCCTCTTCCACGGCGCGGAAGCGATGGATGAATTTTTCGCAGGTGCCGTTGACCGCGTCCTCCGGGTCGCAGGCGCAGAAGCGGCCCACCTTTACGGCGGCGAACAGCACATCGCCCAGCTCGTCCGGTACGCTGCCGCCATCCTCCACGGCGCGGCGCAGTTCGGACACTTCCTCCTCCAGCTTGGCCAGCGCGCCCTGCACGTCCGGCCACTCGAAGCCGGCGGAGGCCGCCTTCTTCTGGAGCTTTTCGGCGCGCCAAAGGCCCGGCAGGCTCCGGGCCACACTGTCCATGCTGTCGGCCACGGTCTTCTGGCCTTTTTCCTGGCGCTTCAGCTTGTCCCAGCTGACCAGCACCGACTCCGGCGAGTCCTCGTGCCCGTCCCCGAACACATGGGGGTGGCGGAACAGCAGCTTCTTCACCACACCGTCGCACACGTCGTCCATGGTGAAGCGGCCGGCGTCGGACTCGATATCCGCGTGGAACACCACCTGCATCAGCACGTCACCCAGCTCCTCCTTCAGAAGGGCGGGGTCGTCGTTGTCGATGGCTTCGGCGGCCTCGTAGGCCTCCTCCAGAAGGCCGCGGCGGATGGACCGGTGGGTCTGCACCTTATCCCAGGGACAGCCATCCTCCGAACGGAGGAGACGGATGATCTCCAGCAGGTCCTCGTAGCCGTAGCGCGGTTTCCTAACAAAATTTATCATACTTACGCTCCCATTGCAAGAGGTTTTCGCGTTGGTACATTGAAAAGTTCAGTGTAAATGCAGGATACGGGCGATTTTCTCACCCTTGGGCAGGCCGAGCACATCGGCGCGCTTCACGGCGCCCAGCGCCAGCGCCAGCACGCAGTAGACCACCGCCGCCGCCGCGATGGCGGGCAGCACGGCCCAGCGCGCCGGCAGCACACGCGCCAGCAGGTCGTAGGACGAGCGGGCGGCCAGCGCCATCACCGCCGTGATCAGCAGCGGTCTGCCGAACAGACGGAAGTAGGAGGGCCGCTCCGGCACGCAGCGGGCGATGGCGATGAGGTTCAGCACCACGATCAGCGCGTAACAGTACAGGGTGCTGACCGGGGCGCCCCGGACATTGGTGGCGGGGTCGCCCACCATCAGGTAGTTGGTGACGATCTTCAGGACGCCGCCGCACAGCAGGGTGACGACGGGGATGTACTCCTTGCCGTAGGCCTGCAGGACGCCGTTGGTGGCCACCATCAGGCACACGAAGATGCAGGCAATGCCCAGGATGGTCAGGTGGTAGGCGGCGGCCTCGGCGGTGGCGGGCACCGCCGGGTACAGCAGGCGCAGGATCGGACCGGCCAGCACCGACAGTCCCGCCCCGGCGGGCAGGGCGATGAGGGTGGTGAGCTTCAGGGCGGCGGCTGTGCTGCGTCCCGCGGCGGCGCGGTCGCCCCGCGCCAATGCGGCGGCGATGTCCGGCACCAGGCTGACGGTGACGGGATAGATAAACGACGGCGGCAGGGCGAACAGCGTCATGCCGAAGGTGTACTCGCCGTACAGCGCGGTGGCGGCGGACTCCGTATACCCCAGTGTGTTCTGGAGCGTGGACATCACCAGCCCCTGGTCCAGCAGGGTGATGAGGCTCATGCCCGCCGCGCCCAGTGTGATGGGGATGCCGGCGGTCAGTAGCTGGCGGAGAACGGCGGACCGGGCGGGCGGCGTATCCGAGGCGATGATGGGCCGGCGGCGGTGCAGCAGGTACACGGCCAGCACCGCCAGCGACAGCAGGGAGCCGGCGGTGACGCCGGCGATGGCCCCGGCGGCGCACAGGGACGAGTCCGCGCCCCGGTGCAGCAGCACAAGGCACAGGCCGAGGCCGATGACCAGCTTGCCGGCGGACTCCGTCATCTGGCTGACGGCGGTGGGGGTCATGTCCCCCAGTCCCTGGGTATAGCCCCGGACGGCGGAGGTCAGGCAGACGAACAGCACCGCCGGCCCCAGCGCCCGGATGGCCGGGGCGGCCAGCGAGTCGTGGAGCAGGCCGCTGAGCCACTGGGGGTACAGGCACATGACGGCGCTGCACACAAGGCCGATGGCAGCCAGCAGCGCCAGCGCCGTCCGGAAAATGCGGCGCTGGGCGTTGAGGCGGCCCTGGGCCGCCGCCCGGGACACCATGCGGGACAGGGCCAGCGGCAGCCCTGCTGTGGACAGCACCAGCAGCAGGCTGTAAATGTTATAGGCGGCGTAGAAGTGGGCCATGCCCTCCTTGTCCAGCAGGTTGCCCAGCGGGATCTTGTAGAGGGCGCCCAGCACCTTGGTCACCGCCACGGCAAAGGCCAGCACGGCAGCGCCGCTGATGAAATTGTGGCGACGCTGGGCCATGCCGCACCTCCCGTTTACTTCAGCATATTCTCATGGAAGCGGCGGAACGTCTCCAGATCCTGCCGGAGCTTCTCGGGACGGGCGATGTACTCCGTGGGGAACTTGGGATGAAACACCCGCTCGATACGGTCGCGCACCGGGTCCACCATCTTCGTGGAGCCGCCGGCGCCCAGGGACAGGATGCTGTGCAGCTCCTCCATGATGTAGATATTATACAGTCCCTCCGCGCCGGATATGCACCAGCCCACGTTCTCAAAGCTGCCGGACATATACTTCTGGCGGTAGAGGTAGTAGGGGGTGAATCCGGCGGTGCGCAGGGCGTCGTTGGCATAGTCCAGCATGGCGGACACGTCCTGCGCCGACGGGATGGGCAGGCCCTCCAGCAGGATGCGGCTGCCCTTCTTCAGACTGAGGGTGTGGACGGTGATGTTGTCCGCGCCGAAGGTCAGGCACTTGTCCAGCGTGCGGCGGAAGCCCTCCGGCGTGTCGGCGGGCAGGCCGGCGATGAGGTCCATGTTCACATGGGGAAAACCCATGGACACCGCCAGCGCCATGGTCTCCTCGATGTCCTTTGCCGTGTGGCGGCGGCCGATGGCCCGCAGCACCGCGTCCTCCATGGACTGGGGGTTGACGCTGATGCGGTCCGCGCCGTGGTCCAGCAGCACCTGCAGCTTCTCCCGGGTGATGGTGTCGGGGCGGCCCGCCTCGATGCAGTACTCGGCGCAGCCGCTGAGGTCAAAGCTGCTGTTCAGGTGGGTCAGCAGGTGGTCCATCTGCCGGGCCGACAGGGTGGTGGGCGTGCCGCCGCCCATATAGAAAGACCTGACCCGCAGACCCGTCTCCGACACCATACGGGCGGCCTCGGTGATCTCCTGCTCCAGCGCCGCCAGATACGGCTCCATCAGGCCGAAGGACTTCTCCACCGACGCGGAGACGAAGCTGCAGTAGGCGCAGCGGGTGGGGCAGAATGGGATGCCCACATAGAGGGAGATCTCGTTGGGCTGTAAGCCGCTCTTGGCCTTCAGGCCCGCCTGCGCCGTCTCGATGGCCAGACGGCGGCGCTCCGGCGAGACAAAGTAGGTGTCCCGGAGGACGCGGTCCGTCTCCCGCGCTGTTTTGCCCTGCTCCAGCATGGCGCGGGCCAGCTTGCCGGGGCGGATGCCGGTGAGGGCGCCCCAGCTGGGAGTGACGCCGGTAATGTCCCGGGCCGCCTTGAAGAAGGACAGCTTCAGGGCGCGCTGACGCAGACGCTCCCGCTCGTACTCGTCAGGGGCGCCCGTAAGAACAGCGCGGGAGACGCCCCGCGCCGTTTTGCCGTGATAATGGATGGTGGTGACGCCGGTGGCATAGCGCTTCCCCTCCGTCAGGGAGACAAGGGCGCAGTCATCCTCGCCGGGGGCGGGGACCTCGTAAACGGGGCGCTCCTCCGGGAAGAAGGCCAGCAGGCTCTGCTCGATGGCGTAGCGGTCGTCGTGGCCGCGGAATTGCAGCTTCATTGCTTCGCCCCTTGCCGCATGTAGGGGTTGACGCGGCGTTCGTAGTCCAGCGTCGTCTCCCGGTCGTGACCGGGCAGCACACGCAGGTTGCCCTCCAGCGCCGCCAGACGGCCCAGGGAGGTCAGCATCTTGCGATAGTCGCCGCCAGGGAAGTCGCACCGGCCGCAGGAGCAGCGGAACAGGGTGTCGCCGGCGAACAGCACGCCCTGCCCCTCCACCAGCAGGCAGACGGAGCCCTCGGAGTGGCCCGGCGTTTCCAGCACGCGGAGGGTCAGCCCACCCAGCGGCAGGGTGTCGCCCTCCTTATAATAGCGCTGGTTCTCCGGCCCCACCTTGCGGAACAGCAGCTCGCCGCGCTCCGTGTCCACGGCGTCCTTTTCGTGGATATATACCGGCACGTCCGGGTACTTCTCCAGCAGGGGGCGGACGGCGGAGGTGTGGTCAAAGTGGCCGTGGGTCAGCAGGATATATTGCAGGGTACAGCCGCTCTGGGCCACCATGCGCTCCACCTGCGGCGCGTCGTCGCCGGGGTCGATGAGCGCGCAGACCTTTGCCGTTTCGTCGCACAGCAGGTAGCAGTTGGTCATGATGGGTCCCACCTGAAGGGATGTGATGTGCATGGCGCGCTCCTTTCTTACAGCTGGTCGGTGTCCACCACCAGCGTCACCGGGCCGTCGTTAAGGCTCTCCACCTGCATGTAGGCGCCGAACTCGCCGGTCTCGGTGTGGAAGCCCTTTTCCCGGCAGAGCTGGACGAACTTTTCGTACAGGGGGATGGCCACCTCCGGACGGGCGGCGGCCAGGAACTCGGGACGGCGGCCCTTTTTGCAGTTGCCGTACAGCGTGAACTGGGAGACGATGAGCAGCTGGCCCTTCACGTCCTCCAGACTGCGGTTCATCTTGTCGTTCTCGTCCTCGAAAATGCGCAGGCCCGTCAGCTTGTCCGCCAGCTTGACGGCCTGTGCCTCGGTGTCCTCGTGGGTCACGCCCAGCAGGATGAGGAAACCCTCCCCGATCCGGGCGCGTACCTTGCCGTCGATGGTGACGGATGCGTGCTTCACGCGGGTCAATACTGCTCTCATGGCGTATGGCTCCTTTTCTTTGTTTCGTGGGGCGGGATTCAGCCGGCGGGGCGGGTAACACGCATGACGCCGGAGATCTGCTCGATCCTCCGCATGACCGTCTGCAGCTGCTGGCTGTCGGCCACGTCGGTATCCAGTGTGATGAGGGCGAAGCCGTCCGGCGTGCTGCGGGCGTTCAGGGAGGAAACGTGGGTCTTGGTGCTGGAGAGCACCGTGGAGATGTCCACGATCAGGTTCAGGCGGTCCTTGGCCACCACCTCCAGCGTGGTGCGGTAGCTCTCCCGTGTGTTGGCGCCCCAGGAGACCTTGATCCAGCGGCCCGCCTCCTCGGGCTTGCGGCGGGCGGGGTCGGCGTTGGGACAGTCCGCCCGGTGGACGGAGATGCCGTAGCCGCGGGTGATGAAGCCCACGATCTCATCGCCGGGCACGGGGGTGCAGCACTTGGAGAACTTCACCAGACAGTTGGTGAGCCCCTCTACCACGATGCCCTGCTCCCCTCTGGGGCGCTGGGGCACGGCGGGACGGGTCTGCTGAGGCTGGTCCGCCAGCGGCACCTCCGCCTGACGCTCGGTCTGGTGCTGGTGGAGGATGCGCTGGATATCCTCCCGCAGGCGGCCCATGACCTTCAGGGCGGACACGCCGCCGTAGCCGATGGCGGCGTACATATCGTCCAGACTGTTGTAGCACAGCTTTTTCAGGACGCTGGGGAGGTTGTCCTCGCTGGTCAGCTCCTTCAGCGTCACGCCGGTGCGCTTCAGCTCCGCCTCAAAGCTCTGGCGGCCGTTGACGATGTTCTCGTCACGCTTCTCCCGCTTGAACCACTGGCGGATCTTGCTGCGGGCGTTGCTGGAGCGGGCGATCTTCACCCAGTCGCGGCTGGGACCGTGGGCGGATTTGCTGGTCATGACCTCCACCACGTCGCCGTTGCGCAGGTGGTAGTCGAACTGGACGATGCGGCCGTTGACCTTGGCGCCGGTCATGTGGTTGCCCACGGCGGAGTGGATGGTATAGGCAAAGTCAATGGGCGTGGCGCCGGCGGGCAGGTTGATCACATCGCCGTTGGGGGTGAACACGAACACCTCGTCGGCGAACATGTCCACCTTCAGGGAGTGGATGAAGTCCTCGGCGTCGGCGTCCTCCTGATTCTCCAGCAGGCGGCGCACCCACTCGTAGCTGCGCTCGTCGCCGGCGCCCTGACCGTTCTGCTTGTACTTCCAGTGGGCGGCCACGCCGTACTCGGCGATCTCGTGCATCTCCTTGGTGCGGATCTGCACCTCGAAGGGGATGCCGCTCTCGCCCACCACCGTGGTGTGCAGGCTCTGGTACATGTTGGGCTTGGGGGTGCCGATATAGTCCTTGAAGCGGCCCAGAATGGGCTTGTACAGGTCGTGGATCAGGCCCAGAACGTTGTAGCAGTCCGCCACCGTGTCCACGATGACCCGGAAGGCGAACAGGTCGAACACGTCGTCCAGCGACTTGTTCTGGGTGTACATCTTGCGGTAGATGGAGTAGGGGTGCTTCATGCGGGCCTGCACTGCGGCGTCGATGCCGGCCTCCCGCAGGCGGGTGGTGATCTGGTCGTGGATGGAGGACATGAAGCCGTCGTACTCCGCCGCCTTCTCGTCCAGCGCCTCGGTGATCTCCCGGTAGCCCACGGGGTCCAGATATTTCAGGGAGAGATCCTCCAGCTCCCACTTCATCTTCTGCATGCCCAGACGGTGGGCGATGGGGGCGTAGATCTCCATGGTCTCGAAGGATTTCTGCTTCTGCTTCTCCGGCGTCTGGTACTCCATGGTGCGCATGTTGTGGAGACGGTCGGAGATCTTGATGAGGATGACCCGGATGTCCTTGGCCATGGCCATCAGCATCTTGCGGAGGTTCTCCATCTGCTCCTCCTCTTTGGAGGTGTAATGGACGCGGGTCAGCTTGCTGACGCCCTCCACCAGGTCGGCCACCGTGGGGGAGAACAGCTTGCTGATCTCCTCATGGGTGGCGGAGGTGTCCTCGATGGTGTCGTGGAGCAGGGCCGCCACGATGGATTCCGTGTCCAGATGCAGCTCCTCCGCCACGATCTGGGCCACGGCCAGCGGGTGGGTGATGAAGGGCGAGCCGTCCTTCCGGTTCTGGCCGGCATGGTGGGCGGCGGCAAATTCGTAGGCGGCGTGGATCTGGTCAAAGCCCGCCGACGGGTTATAGGCTCTGACAGTTTCGACGAGATGGTCGTACATTTCCTGCGGCGTCATTGTCCAACGCCCCCTTTCCCAATGTTCTCATGGAGCCACAGCAGGTGGGGCGACTGCCCCAGCACTACCTTCTGCCCCCGGTGCAGGCGGAGGGTCACGTCATCCTCCTGCCGTTCCAGCGTCAGGAGTCCCCGTTCGGCGAATACCGCCAGGCACAGGGCCGCGCGGGGGAACGGCTCCGCCTTGCCCAGTTCCGCTGCCAGCGTGCGCAGTAGCGGCAGGTAGCCGGTGGTGAGGCCGCCCTCCGGGACGGTGCGTTCCAGAAACCGCCAGGCGGCGGCGAACTGGTCCCGCGTGGGCAGCAGCCGCCGGGCGTCCCGGGCGGATATGGGCTGATGGGCGGTGCAGCGCTCCGCCAGCGCCAGCGCCTCCTGCTCCCGGCCGCTGGCCCACAGGGACGGGCGCAGGTCCACCATCTGGAGCTGCACCGTCCGGCTGCCCCGGAACTCGTTGATCTGCAGATAGAAGGCGGCGTCCACACGGTCGCCGGCCCTGCAGCCGCAGTCCTCGGCCACGGTGGAGAAGAAAATGCCGTCGAACTGGGCGCTGCCCTTGCCGAGGCGCAGCTTCAGGTGACGGTTCTGGCCCACGTTCTGGGTGCGCAGCAGCGTGGCGCCCAGCAGGCAGAACACCGGGCGGGCGTTGCCGCTGCCGTAGGGCTCCAGCGCGGACAGAGCCTCCAGCTCCTCCAGCGTCACGGCGGAGGGGTGGGTGATGGCCACGTCCACGTCCAGCACCGATACCGGGGCCTCGCCGCCCCGGAAGCTGCGGGCGTAGTCGTTCATCCGTTCACGGAAGGCGGGGATGTTCCCCTCCTCGATGGTAAAGCCCGCAGCCAGCTCGTGGCCGCCGAAGCCCAGCAGCAGGTCCTTGCAGCTTTCCAGCGCGGCAAACAGGTTGAAGCCGCCCCAGCTGCGGCAGGAGCCTTTGCCGGTGGCGCCGTTGAGGTGGATCATAAAGCTGGGACGGGAGTATTTCTCGGAAAGGCGGCTGGCCACGATGCCCACCACGCCCTGATGCCAGCGGCTGCTCTCCAGCACCAGCGCACTGCGGTCCCGGTCGGGCAGACGGGCGATCATCTCCTCCGCCTGGGAGTAGATGGTCTGCTCCACGTTCTGCCGCTCCCGGTTCAGGGCGCACAGGTCACGGGCCATGCGCTCGGCCTCCGCCGGGTCGGTGCACAGCAGCAGCTCCGCCGCCTTGTCGGCGGCGCCCATGCGGCCCGCCGCGTTGATGCGGGGCGCCAGCACGAAACCGATCTGGACGGAGGTGATCTCGCGGCCGGCAAGGCCGGCCTCCTTCAAAAGGGCGTGAAGCCCGATAAAATCGGAGTGCTCGATGGCGGCAAGACCACGGGACACGATGGTGCGGTTCTCGCCGGACATCTGCATCACATCGGCCACGGTGCCGATGGCGGCCAGCGTGCAGTAGCGGGAGAACAGGGCCTCCTCCCTGTCCGGGCCGCCCAGCGCCAGCGCCAGCTTCAGCGCCACGCCGCAGCCCGCCAGATGCTTGAAGGGATAAGGGCAGTCGGGCCGGTGGGGGTCCACCACCGCCGCGGCGCGGGGCAGCGTCTCCTTGCACTCGTGGTGGTCGGTGATGACCACATCCATGCCCAGGGAGTTGGCGAAGTCCACCTCCTCCACGCCGGTGATGCCGCAGTCCACGGTGATCAGCAGCCGGGCGCCCTTCCGGTACAGGCCCTCAATGGCGTCGCAGCTCAGGCCGTAGCCGTCCTCGATGCGGCGGGGGATGTAGTGCAGCACGTCGGCGCCACGGCCCTGCAGGTAGTCCACCAGGATGCAGGTGGCGGTGATGCCGTCCACATCGTAGTCGCCGAACACGGCGATCTTCTCGTGATCGGCCAGTGCCTGCTGCACCCGCGCCACGGCCTTGTCCATGTCGGCCATGAGGAACGGGCTGTACGTCAGGCGCTGCTCATGCTCCAGAAAGGCGGCGGCCTCCTCCGCGGTCCCGATGCCCCGGGAGGCCAGCACCGCCGACACGAGACAGGGGTAGCCCGCCGCCGTCAGACGGGCCGCCGCCTCGGGATGCGGGTCGGCAATGTGCCATTTCTGAAATTTCACGGTGGGTCACCTCCCTCCTGCCGGCGCCAGGGACTATGCCGCCAGTTTCATCATTATAATAATACTTTATTATAACAAATGTCGAGGAAAAGGTAAAGGGTAAAATGCGCGGCGGCGGGCGGTGTGCAGAAAACGCGGCTCTGCGGGTTGCATTTGTCGAAAGGATGGGGTACAATGAGCGTAATTCAGACAGAATCGAGGGTTTGCCCATGCGTCCTGACGGAACGAGAGTAAAGAACCTGCCGCCGATCGTGGCGGCCGTCCCCTACATCATGCCCAAGCGGTACGACGCCCAGAACACCATCACCGAGAACATCGACGAGGAGGTCATCAAGGCGTATATCCGCGAAAAACGGCGCAGCGGCATCCGCATCAACCACATGGCCGTGATCATCGCCGCGTACTACAAGGCGGTGCAGACCAATCCGAAGCTGAACTACTTCGTGATGAACAGCCGTATCTACAAGCGCAACCACTTCTGCGTGTCCTTTGTGATCCTGAAGAAGCTGGCGGACGGCTCGCCGGACGAGACGACGCTGAAGATCTATCTGGAGCCCAAGGACACGGTGTTCACCATCCAGCAGAAGATCAGCGACGCCGTCGACGCCAACAGCCAGACGGAGCAGAAGAACAGCACCGACAAGTTCGCCCGGATGATGTTCTCCGTGCCGGGACTGCCCAAGTTCGTGCTGTGGCTGGCCTACCATCTGGACAAGCACGGGCTGCTGCCCCGGAAGATCATCGACCTCAGCCCGTTCCACACCAGCATGTTCATCACCAACCTGGCCTCCATCAAGACCAGCTACATCCACCACCACTGCTACGAGTTCGGCACCACCAGCGTGTTCGTGTGCATGGGCAAGCCGGTGCCCAACTATATGAGCGGCGACCTGAGCAAGAAGATGATGCCGCTGGGCATCGTCATGGACGAGCGCATCTGCACCGGGTACGAGTACGCGGCGTTCTGCAACGACTTCCGCAAGTACATCCGGCGGCCGGAGCTGCTGGAGACGCCCTTCGACGGCAGCGATGCGCCGGAGGCGGCGGCAGCGGAGGCGCGGGAGACGGCCACGGTGTGACCGGCGGCAAGCACCATATATACATATAAATACACACAAAAACACAGGGACGGCGCCGAGGCGCCGTCCCTGTGTGCGGGTCGGGGAGATATTGTGAGGATGGTATCTCTCAGAAGAATAGTGCCCAGCCCAGGAAGCCCAGGCAGGCCACCACGCCGGTGAACAGCAGGACCACCACCAGGTAGCCCATGATGTCGCGGGCGGACAGCTTGGCGATGCCCAGCGCAGGCAGCGCCCAGAACGGCTGGATCATGTTGGTCCACTGGTCGCCCCAGGCGATGGCCATGGCGGTGCGGCCGTTCTCGATGCCCATCTCCAGACCGGCAGGCATCATGATGGGGCCCTGGACGGCCCACTGGCCGCCGCCGGAGGGGACGAAGAAGTTGACGATACCGGCCGCCAGGAAGGACAGCATGGGGAACGTCACGTTGGTGGAGATGTTGACGAAGAACTGGGAGATGACGCCGGCCAGAGACACGCCCTGGTCATTGGAGGCCACCATCATGCCCATGATACCGGCATAGAACGGGAACTGCAGCAGGATGCCGGCGGCACCGGCAGCGGCATCGCCGATGGCGTCCACATAGCGGCGCAGGTCGCCGTGGAGCAGCAGGCCCAGGAACAGGAAGATCATGTTCACGATGTTCAGGCCCAGGGTGAAGCCGTTCTGCACGAAGTAGTACACGATGTAGATGAAGCCGAACACCACGGTGATGAGCCACAGGATCTTGGAGTGCTCCAGCTTCTCAGCGGGGGTATCCATCACATAGGTACGCTCCTCCTCGTCCACCAGCAGAGCCGGGTCGACGGTGACGGTGCGGTCCTTGTCGGGGTGCATGGCGTAGTTCACCAGAGGCATCACCAGCAGGACGGCACCGCACATGATGAGGTTCATGGGATGGAACACGGTGTCGGTGATGGGCGCCTGATAGACCACGCCGCCGAAGTCCTTGCCGGCCACCAGATCCAGGGGGATGGAGCCGGACAGACCGGCGTGCCAGATGACGAAGCCGGAGTAGGCGGAGGCGATCAGCAGGGGATAGTCCACGGTGGGCACACGGCGCACGACCTCCTTGGCCAGCAGGGCGCCGATGACCAGGCCGAAGCCCCAGTTCAGCCAGCAGCAGATGGTGGACACGAAGGTGGTGACCAGAATGGCCTGCTTGTTGTTGTGGCACAGGCCGGCCACCGCGCGCAGCGCCTTCTTGCAGGGCTTGGCGGAGGCCATGGCAGAGCCGAAGACCAGCACCAGGGCCATCTGCATGGAGAAGGCCAGCAGATTCCAGAAGCCGCCCTTCTGGTCGCCCCACCGGGCAATGACCTCAATGGGGCCCATGCCGGTGGCACACATGGCGCCGACGAATACGACGAGGGTCAGGATGATGGCAAACAGGAACGCATCCGGCAGCCACCGGTTGACTACGCGCACGCAGCCGTTGGTAAATTTTTTGAACACAGCGACACTCTCCTTACAACACAATTTTCTTTTTGGGTACGGATGAGGGCCTGACCGTTCCCGCCAGAACGGCCGGTGTCCGGGTAACAACAGTCTACTACGTTAAGAATTTAACTGCAAGCCAAAAAGCGTTTATTGTTAAATTTTTAATGAACTGCTCGTGTGCGAGAAGCGCAGGTTATGCCAAATTTTGTGTAAGTTGGACAAAAAAATTCAGGGAGACAACGGAAACGTTGTCTCCCTGTTCTTCTGTGAAACACATTATTGATCGAAATTGTCCGTGTTGTCAAAGGGGTCATTGGGGCGGAAGGTGTGATCCTCCTCCGGGTCGTGAGGCGTCCAGCCGATGCCCTTGGCGGCCTTGATCTGCTGGAAATAGCCGACGTTGGTCTGGGTGACGTAGGGCTGGACCCAGATGGAGAGGATGCCCAGCGTCAGGGCGCACAGCAGCTGCCAGCCCAGGAAGCTCAGGTCCAGCACGAACAGCTGCCATTTGAAGCCGTTGGTCTGGGCCTTGCTCATGTTGAGGGCCTCCATCACGCCCATGTCCGGGTTTTCGCACAGGTTGTAGTAGGCGAAGCGGTAGCGGTAGGCGGCGATGATGCCGGGAACGATGAACAGCAGCAACCACAGGAAGATGAAGATGTACTGGACGATATACAGCAGGATCACCTTGCCGGCAAAGGAGAAGCCGTCGAACAGCGTCAGGTAGGGCATCTCCTCACCCCGGCGGATGCCCAGATGGTACAGGGAATAGCCGATGCCCAGCAGCACACCCAGCAGCGCCGTTACGATGCTGACAAATGTCACCAGCAGAGCCGGGAAAGCGCGGTGCAGGATGAGGAACGACAGGTCCACGCCGGTGGTATAATAAATATTGTATACCAGCTCCTCATTCAGAGAGACGAAATCCGACAGGCCGGTGAGCAGCCACGAGAGGGCCAGGAACAGCAGGGTGAACAGATACGCGGAGACGCTGGCATTTCTGACGATGCCCTTTGCCTCGCTTTTTATGGATATACGGTCAAGCAGCATGGCGCCGCCCTCCTTTCTGCACGGGGCGCATACGCATTTCCGGCCCGGTGCGGTAATATTCTAACACAGTGCCGGCGGAAACGCAAGTACCGTCCGGGGCGCAGCGGCAGCGGCAGAAAACGGCAGAACCGGGCTTTCCCGGCAGCCACAGCCGTCAAGCGGGCGACAAAAACGGCAAAAAACCGCAGGAATTGCGCCGTAGGGCTGGACAAGAGAAAAGTTTTGTTGTAATATCTAAATAGTATGCGGTGGCATAGCGCCACCCGGTAGTAAGATGAGGTGAAGACAATGGCACAAGCTTTCTTTGGCGGCGTTCATCCCAATGACATGAAGGCCGCGACCAATGAAAAGGCCATCGAACAGCTGGCAGCGCCGGCTGAGGTGGTCATTCCCATGTCTATGCACATCGGTGCGCCTTGCAAGCCTATCGTTGCGGTGGGCGACAAGGTAAAAATTGGACAGAGGATCGGCGAACCCGGCGGATTCGTTTCCGCACCCATCCACGCCAGCATCTCCGGCACGGTGAAGGCCGTGGAGCCGCGGCCCTTCTCCATGGGCGGCAAGATGATGTCCGTGGTCATCGAGAACGACTTCCAGAACGAAGTGTCCGAGGAAGTCAAGCCCGTGGCGGACCCCGACAGCCTGACGCCTGAGCAGCTGGTGGAGATCGTCAAGAACGCCGGCATCGTCGGCCAGGGCGGCGCAACGTTCCCCACCCATGTGAAGATCAGCTCCGGTCTGGGCAAGGTGGACTACGTTATCATCAACGCCGCAGAGTGCGAGCCGTACATCACCGGCGACCACCGCACCTGTCTGGAGCGTCCGGAGCAGGTCATCAAGGGCGCGACCCTGCTGGCCAAGTGCTTCGGCGTGGACAAGGTGTACATCGGCATCGAGGCCAACAAGCAGAACGCGGCCGACGTGCTGAACAAGACCATCGCGGAGCTGAATGCCCCCGTGGTGGTGGAGGTCCTGCACACCCGCTATCCCCAGGGCGCAGAAAAGCAGCTGGTCCAGGCCGTGTCCGGCCGTCAGGTCCCCAGCGGCAAGCTGCCCGCCGACGCAGGCTGCTGCATCTTCAACCTGAACACCACCTGCGCCATCTACCGCGCGGTGTACACCGGCATGCCCGTGGTGAACAAGATCGTCACCGTGTCCGGCTCCGGCGTCATCGAGCCCAAGAACATCGAGTGTCCCATCGGCACCCCCATCACCAAGCTGTTCGACGCCTGCGGCGGCCTGAAGGATGAGACGTACAAGCTCATCATGGGCGGCCCGATGATGGGTCTGGCCCAGTACGACGTGGACGTTACCGTGGGCAAGGGCACCGGCGCCATGCTGGCTTTCGCCGACAAGGAGGAGCAGTACGTCGAGGATCCCCAGTGCATCCGCTGCGGCAAGTGCGTGGGCGTGTGCCCCATCCGTCTGGAGCCTGTGTTCATGTACAAGTACCTGATGAAGGGCGACGTGGACACCTGGCAGAACGTGCTGCACGGCATGGACTGCATCGAGTGCGGCGCCTGCACCTATACCTGTCCCGCCCGCCTGCCCCTGACCCATGCGTTCCGTCTGGGCAAGCAGGAGGTCAACAACGCAAGAATGGCCGCCAAGGCCAAGGCGGAGGCCGAGGCAAAGGCCGCTGCCGAAAAGAAGGAGGCGTAAACCATGACTGATTACAAGAATCTGAAGCTGATCGCGTCCTCCTCCCCCCACATCCGCTCCAACGAGGATACCCGCTCCATTATGCTGGACGTGATCATCGCGCTGCTGCCGGCCCTGGCCTGGAGCGTTTACTGCTTCGGCTGGAAGGCGCTGGTGCTGACCGCCGTGTCCGTGGTGTCCTGCGTGTTCTGGGAGTGGGCCTACCGCAAGCTCATGAAGAAGTCCAGCATGATCGGCGACCTGTCCGCAGTCGTCACCGGTATCCTGCTGAGCTTTGTGTGCCCCGTTGATCTGCCCTGGTGGGCCGTCATCATCGGCGCGTTCTTCTCCATCGTTGTGGTCAAGCAGCTCTACGGCGGCATCGGCTGCAACTTCCTGAACCCCGCGCTGGCGGGCCGTGCGTTCCTGCTGGCCAGCTATGCCACCGCCATGACCACCTGGGCCATCCCCCGGATCCGTCCTGACGTCACCTCCGCCGCCACCCCCCTGCAGATCATGAAGGAGGGCACCGCGGAGGCGTTCACCACCCTGACCAGCAACTACTCCATCAGCGATATGTTCCTGGGCAAGATCGGCGGCTCCCTGGGTGAGGTCTCCTCCCTGTGCCTGCTGGTGGGCGGCGTGTTCCTGCTGATCCGCAAGGTCATCTCCTGGCACACCCCCGTGGCGTACATCGGCACCGTGGCCATCCTGACCCTGATCGCGGCGCCTGCCGGCATCAGCGGCGTGGACTACATGCTGTACAACGTGTTCGGCGGCGGCCTGATGCTGGGCGCCATCTTCATGGCCACCGACTATGCCACCTCTCCCGTCACCAAGCCCGGCCAGCTGATCTTCGGCGTGGGCTGCGGTCTGCTGACCTGCTTCATCCGCCGCTTCGGCTCCTATCCCGAGGGCGTTTGCTATTCCATCCTGATCATGAACTGCACCACCTGGCTGCTGGATAAGTACATCCGTCCCACCATCTACGGTGCTGTGAAGAAAGAAAAGAAGGAGGCGGCTAAGTAATGAAGATCTCCGGTAAGTTTATTCTCAAGGTCGCCGGTACCCTGACCGTTATTTCCCTGATCGTTGCCGCCCTGCTGGGTCTGGTCAACAATGTCACGGCCGACAAAATCGCGGCCATCGACGCCGAGAACACCCGCATCGCCATGAGCGCCGTTGTCCCCGAAGGCAGCGAGTTCACCGACAAACTGGACATCACCGAGGCCGTGGCCGAGGCTGCTTCCGCCCAGGGCGGCAAGATCTCCGAGCTGTACGGTGTCACCAATGGCGGCGCGGAGGCCGGCTATGTCATGAAGATCTCCGCCTCCGGCTCCCAGGGCACCATCGTGATGATGGTGGGCGTGGATGCCAACAAGGCCATCACCGGTATCTCCGTGGTCAGCCACTCCGAGACCTCCGGCATCGGCACCAAGGTGGTGGGCAACGAGCCTAATGCCGCCGGCGAGCCTGTTCTGGATCAGTTCATCGGCATGAGCGGCGCAGGCTCCCTGGTGGTGGGCAGCAATGTCACCGCCATCTCCGGCGCCACCGTCTCCACCAAGGGCATCAACATGGGCGCCAATGCCGCGCTGGCTGTTGCCGAAGTGCTGGGCTAAGAAAGGAGGAGCTGCATTATGAATTTCGGTAAGCAACTGAAAGAGGGTCTGATCACCCAGAACCCCGTGCTGGTGCAGGTGCTGGGTATGTGCTCCACCATGGCCATCACCACGTCGTTCTTCAACGGCCTGGGCATGGGCGTCAGCGTGCTGATCATCCTGACCCTGTCCAACATCTTTATCTCCCTGCTGCGCAAGATCATCCCCAACGAAGTGCGTATCGCCTGCTACATCGTGGTCATCGCCGGCTTCGTGACCTGCGTCGACCTGCTGCTGAAGGCCTTCGTCCCCGCCCTGTCCAACTCCCTGGGCGTGTTCATCCCCCTGATCGTCGTGAACTGCATCATCCTGGGCCGTGCCGAGGGCTTCGCCTCCAAGAACGGCGTGGGCGCCTCCGCTGTGGACGGCATCTGCCAGGGCATCGGCTACACGCTGGTGCTGATCGTGATGTGCGTGTTCCGTGAGCTGCTGGGCGCCGGCAAGTTCGGCGGCGGCCTGCTGGGCGGCGGCGCTCTGGGCAGCGCGCCTGGCATCGTCATCTTCCCCGAGGAGTTCGGCATCAAGGTCCTGACCCTGCCCGTGGGCGGCTTCCTGACCTTGGGCTGCCTCATCGCACTGATGCAGTGGGCGCTGGCCAAGAGCGAAAAGAAAAAGGAGGCCAAGTAAGCTATGAGTGTGACTACTTTGCTCGCCATCTCTCTTGGCGCGATTCTGACCAATAACTTTATCTTCTCCCAGTTCCTGGGCATCTGCCCCTTCCTGGGCGTGTCCAAGAAGATCGACACCGCTATCGGCATGGGCGCCGCCGTGACCTTCGTTATGGGTCTGGCCTCCGCGTTCTGCTACGGCGTCAACATTATCCTGGTGGACCTGCACCTGGAGTTCATGCAGACCGTGGCCTACATCCTGGTCATCGCCGGTCTGGTGCAGTTCGTGGAAATGTTCCTGAAGAAGAACATCCCCACCCTGTACACCGCCCTGGGCGTGTACCTGCCCCTGATCACCACTAACTGCGCCGTGCTGGGCGTCGCCCTGCTGAACACCCAGAACGATTACAACTTCATCGCGTCCGTGGTCTACGGCATCACCGGCGGTCTGGGCTTCCTGCTGGCCATCTTCCTGTTCGCGGCTGTCCGTGAGCAGCTGGAAGTCTCCAGCGAAAATCCAAAGGCCTTTGACGGCTTCCCCATCGCGCTGGTCACTGCCGGCCTGATGGCGCTGGCCTTCATGGGCTTCAGCGGCCTGAAGGTCTGGTAAGGAGGTAGAGGAATATGACTACACTGATCTATGCGGTCGTCGTCCTGGGCGCCCTCGCTATCATCTTCGGTCTGATCCTTGCGATCGCCGCCAAGGTGTTCGAGGTCGAGGTCGACCCCCGCCTGCCTGAGATCCAGGCATGTCTGGCCGGCGCCAACTGCGGCGGCTGCGGTTATCCCGGCTGCGGCGGCTGCGCCGAGGCCATTCTGGCCGGTAAGGCCCCTGTCACCGCCTGCGCGCCTGCCGGCGCGGAGGGCGCTGCCAAGATCGCTGCCATCATGGGCATGGAGGCTCCCTCCGGCGACAAGATGGTGGCACATGTGCTGTGCAACGGCGGCTGCAACGCCAAGGACAACTTCGAGTATCGCGGCGTGAAGGACTGCCTGGCCGCCACCAAGGTCTGCGGCGGCGACGCCAAGGCCTGCCGCTACGGCTGCTTCGGCTTCGGCTCCTGCGCCGCGGCCTGTAAGTTCGACGCCATCCATGTCGTGGACGGCGTGGCCGTCGTGGACAAGGAGAAGTGCACCAACTGCGGCGCCTGCCGCGCTGCCTGCCCGCACCACCTGATCGTGGAGGTGCCCTACAAGCAGAAGGTGTTCGTCAACTGCTCCAACAAGGACAAGGGCCCCGCCGTCACCAAGGTGTGTGCCTCCAGCTGCATCGCCTGCGGTATGTGCGAGCGTACCTGTAAGTTCGATGCCATCCACGTTGTGGACAACGTGGCCGTCATCGATTACAGCAAGTGCAAGAACTGCACCATGTGCGCCAAGGCCTGCCCGCGCAACGCCATCGAGCCTATCCCCACTCCCGAGGAGAAGGAGAAGTTCAAGGCCGCGCAGAAGGCCGCTGCCGAGAAGAAGGCTGCTGCCGCCAAGGCCGCTGCTGAGGCTGCCAAGGCCGAGTAACCACACAACAAAGCAAGAGACACGCCAACTGGCGTGTCTCTTGTTTTTTCCCTGCCTTCCGTGCTATACTGGGGAAAATGACTGCAAGGAGGCTCCACCTATGTCCGATACCATCGCCGCCATCGCCACGCCCCAGCTGCCCAGCGCCATCGGCATCCTGCGCCTGTCCGGGCCGGGTACGCTGACCGCGCTGGACCGGGTATTCCGCGCCAGGAACGGCCGCTCCGCCGGGGCGCAGACGCCGCGCCGCATGGTGTACGGCGACCTGCTGGACGCGGACGGCGGCGTCATCGACAACGTGCTGTGCGTCCGGTTCCCCGGACCGGACAGCTACACCGGCGAGGACTGCGCCGAGCTGCACTGCCACGGTTCGCCGGTGGTGCTGAACGCCGGATTGGCGGCGCTGTTTGCCGCCGGGTGCCGGCAGGCCAGGGGCGGCGAGTTCACACGGCGGGCCTTCCTCAACGGGCGGATGGACCTGATACAGGCGGAGTCCGTGGCCGATCTCATCGACGCGGAGACGGCGGAGGCGGCAAAGAACGCGGTGTGCCAGCTGGACGGCGCCCTGAGCCGGACGATCGGCCGTATCTACGACGCTTTGATGGACATGGCGGCGCGGTTCTACGCCGTGGTGGACTACCCCGACGAGGACATCGAGGATGTGCAGCGTGAGCAGATGCTGGACACGCTGCGCACCTCCCAGCAGGAGCTGGAGGCGCTGCTGGCCACGTTCTCCCGTGGACAGCTGCTGAAGCTGGGCGTGCCCGCCGTCATTCTGGGGCGGCCCAACGCGGGGAAGTCCTCCCTGCTCAACGCGCTGCTGGGCTATGACCGGGCCATCGTCACCGACATCGCCGGCACCACGCGGGACACCGTGGAGGAAAAGGTGCTGGTGGGCGGCGTGCTGCTGCGGCTGACGGACACCGCCGGCATCCGCGACAGCGGCGACCGCATCGAGGCCATGGGCGTGGCGCGCAGCCGCCAGGCGGCGCAGCGGGCGTCTCTGGCGCTGCTGGTGCTGGACGGCTCGGCGGAGCTGACGGAGGAGGACCAGCAGGCCATGGCGGCGGCGGAGAGCGTGCCCCATCTGCTGGTGCTGGTGAACAAGAGCGATCTGCCCCGGCGGCTGGACGTGGGGCGGCTGGCCGACCGGTTCGACAACGTGCTGAGCATCTCCGCCCAGACCGGCGCGGGGCTGGACACGCTGGCGGACGCCGTGGCGGCACTGTATCCCGCCGGGGAGACGCCTGCCGGGGAGCTGCTGACCAACGCGCGGCAGGCCGATGCCGTGTCCCGTGCCCTCAGCGCCGTGGCGGAGGCCCGCGGCGCCCTGCGCATCGGCATGACGCCGGACGTGGTGCTGACAGACTGCGAGGCGGCGCTGGAGGCGCTGGGCGAGCTGAACGGCAAGCGCATCCGGGAGGATCTGGTGGACACCATCTTCTCCCGGTTCTGCGTGGGAAAATGACGGCGTGTTTGTGAACTGTGTGCAAATTTTCCGTTTTACCCTTTTCATACGGCGGTTTTCGTGATACCATGAGGTATCGTGACAAAACGGATACCCATCCGATAAAGGAGGCTTTTGCTATGCGTGACTATATCATCATGACCGACAGCTGCTGCGACCTGACCGACCACATGGCCCGGGAGCTGGAGCTGAACGTGGTGCCCCTGACCGTACATATGGGCGGCCGCGACTACGCCAATATGCTGGACGGCAGCGAGATCAGCTTTGAGGATTTCTACAAGAACATCCGCAGCGGCGTGCTGGGCACCACCTCCGCCGCCAATGTGGGCCAGTTTGAGGACGCCATGCGCGCCGTGCTGGCGCAGGGCAAGGACATCGTGTGTATCAACTTCTCCAGCGCACTGTCCGCCACCTATCAGAATGCGTGCATCGCCGCCAAGACCATGGCCGACGAGTTCCCCGACAGCCGGGTGTATGTGGTGGACTCCCTGTCCGCCTCCCTGGGCCAGGGCCTGCTGATCTATCTGGCCGTGCAGAAGAAGCGGGAGGGCCTGTCCGCGGAGGAACTGGTGCAGTGGGTGGAGGACAACAAGCTCCACGTCGACCACTGGTTCACCGTGGACGATCTGAACTATCTGAAGATGGGCGGCCGCGTGTCCGCCACCACCGCCTTTTTGGGCACGATGCTGTCCATCAAGCCGGTGATGCACACCTCCAACGAGGGCAAGCTGGTGCCTGTCAGCAAGGCGCGGGGCCGCAAGGCCAGCTTGCAGGCCCTCATCGACAAGGTGGCGGAGCTGGGCATCGAGCCCAGCGAGCAGGTGATGTTCATCTGCCACGCCGACTGCGAGGTGGAGGCCCGCGCCGTGGCCGAGGAGCTGAAGGCCCGTTACGGCGTGAAGGAGGTCTACATCAACTACATCGGCCCGGTGATCGGCAGCCATACCGGCCCCAACACCATGGGTCTGTTCTTCGTGGGCACCAAGCGCTGACACCATCACACATTCGGAGGGAACGCACATGGAATGGCTGGAGCTGAAGATCGACACCTCGCCGTCCGGTCTGGATGCGGTAACGGCGCTGCTGGAGCAGCAGGGCGTCACCGGCGTCATGATCGACGATGAGGCCGATTTCAAGGACTTTTTGGAGCACAACCGGCAGTACTGGGACTATGTGGACGAGGAGCTGCTGCGGGAAAAGGCCGGCGTCAGCCGCGTCACGTTCTATCTGGAGCGGAACGAGGCGGCGCTGGATGTCATCGCCCGGGTGCGCATGGCCATGTCCGACCTGAAGAAGGCCCGTCCGGAGTGCGGCCCGCTGCTGCTGACCATCGACAATGTGGCCGACGCGGACTGGGAGAACAACTGGAAGAAGTTCTACAAGCCCATGGAGATCGGGGAGCGGCTGCTGGTGGTGCCCCAGTGGGAGGAGGCCCGGGACGACGGACGGGTAAAGCTGGTGCTGAATCCCGGACTGACCTTCGGCACCGGTAGCCATGCCACCACCCGCCTGTGCTTACAGGCGCTGGACAAGTACATCCGGGGCGGCGAGAAGCTTCTGGATCTGGGCTGCGGCAGCGGCATCCTGTCCATCGCCGCGCTGGTGCTGGGCGCAAGGGAGGCCTTCGCCTGCGACATCGACGAGAAGTGCGTGGATGTGGCCTATGAGAATGCCGCCCTCAACGGCGTGGGGAAAGACCGCTACACCGTGCGGTGGGGCGACGTGCTGACGGACAGCGCCCTGCAGGCGGAGTTCGGCGGCGGCTATGACATGGTGGTGGCCAACATCGTGGCGGACGTTATCATGGGTCTTTCCGACAAGGTGCGGCCCTTCCTGAAGGAGGGCGGGCTGTTCCTGTGCTCCGGCATCATCGACGACCGGGCGGAGGAGGTCTTTACCAAGCTGCGCGTCGACGGCTGGACTGTCATCGAGCAGCACGACTCCGAGGGCTGGTACAGCTTCCTGTGCCGGTGAAAACAACGAAAAAAACAGTGCCGGACCCGTTGAGTCCGGCACTGTTTTTTTATCGGTATTCGCGGGGTATGCCGCTGTCCACGAATTTGGGGCGTATCTCCACGCGCACCGTGTCGCCCACAGCGCAGGGCAGCTCCGTCACGTCCGCCTCCAGCTGGGCGGCGGCCACCACGCCCCGCACCGGGCAGCTGTGTCCGTTGATCCGGACGGTGAGGCCGTCGGTATGCAGCAGCCGGCGGCCGGCGTGGAGCACACGGCGCAGCCGGTCACGCAGGCGCAGGGCGTTGGGTTCCTCCATCACGCCGATGCCGCTGGTGTAGCCCACCGGCAGCAGCGCCAGCCGCGTCACCCGTCTGGTGCGGTAGGCGCCGGTATAGCCCACCGACCAGCCGGCGGGCAGCGTTTTCAGCTCCGCCACCCGGGTCTCCAGCCAGCCGATCTTCTCCAGCCCCAGCGGGTCGGGCACGGACAGCCGGCCCAACAGCGCCGAGCCAAGGCGCACCGCGTCCAGATGCAGCTCCGGATACCGCAGGAACGCGGTGGAGGCGCAGACATGGCGCAGGCCGGGGTCAATGCCGGCGGTGCGCAGGATGCGGACGCCTGCGGCGAAGCGACGGTACTGCCGGGCAGTGCGTTTCCGGTCGGCGGCGTCGGCAAAGTGGGTGAATACGCCCTCCACCCGCAGGGCGGGCAGGAACCGCAGCAGCGCGGCGGCCTCCCGGACATCGCCGGGCAGGAAGCCGCAGCGGCCCATGCCGGTGTCCAGCTTGATATGGATGCGGGCGGTGACGCCCCGCTCCTCCGCTACGGCGGACACCGTCCGGGCGGCGTCCAGGGAGCCGACGGTGAGGATGACGTTCCGGGCCAGCAGGGCGGATACCTCCTCCGGCAGGGCGGTGGAGGCCAGCATCAGTACATCCGCCGTGATGCCCGCGTCCCGCAGGGCGGCAGCCTCCGCCGCGGAGGAGACGGCCAGCATGTCCACACCCTGCGCCGTCAGCCAGCGGGCATAGGGCACCAGTCCCAGCCCGTAGCCGCCGCCCTTGACCACCGCGATGATCCGGGCGGAGGTATAATGCCGCAGCTTTTCCAGATTCCGGGCCAGCGCCCCGGTGTCGATCACCAGCTTGCACATGGCTGTGCCTCCTCTCCGTGTCGGTCTGTACGACGATTATACCCGCTTTGCGGCGGGACGCAACGGGTGGGGCCGCGATTTAAGGGGTTCGGCGGAAACACTTAAGGAAATCGCAAGAAATGGGGCAGAGAAAGGAGCGCGGGCCATTGGCCCGCGCCCCTTCTGTTATGCATTGTCCTCCGGCAGGTAACCGGGGGCCACCAGAATGATCTTGTTGCCCACGTCGTAGTGGCTGTCGGCCTCCACGCGGCTGGACAGCAGGTTGCCGTCGCCGTCGTAGATGTTCCGCCAGGTGCGGACGTGGTAGCCGGTGTGGCCGTACTGGTCGATGACCTCCTCGCCCGGCGCCACGTCGGGGGACTCCTGATAGACCGTCTGATAGTCGTAGCTGGCCAGCACCGCGTTGGTCATGACCACATAGTGATCGTCCACCTTGGTGCCCAGAATGGTGCATGTCAGTTCGTTGGTGTCGTCGTTGTAGGAGGTGACGATCTTGATGGGATAATCCCGGCTGTTGCGGAAGGCGAAGTCCGGCCCGCCCCAGCTCACCGTGGCGTCGCAGCCGATGGGCATATAGCCGGGGTTGAACATGTGGCAGTAACGCAGGACGATGTCCAGATCGCTGAGCAGCACCGCGTAGTACAGCGTGGAGGACACCTGGCAGATGCCGCCGCCGATGCCGGTGGTGGTGCGCCCGGCCTCGTAGACGCCGGCCTCCTGATAGCCGCGGGCCGCCGTGCGCTGTCCCACCGTGGAGTTATACCAGAACTCCTCGCCGGGGTTGTAGATCTTGCCGTTGATGGCGGCGGAGGCCAGCTTGATATTCTGGTGCCGGCCCCACGGCCCGGCGCACTTGGTGGTGAAGGTACCCAGCACGTCCCGGAACATGCATTCCTGCAGCTCCTCGGTGGAGACGGTGGGGAACTCCACCTGGGCGTCCGCCAGGAACTCCGCGCCCGGCGCGGCGGCGTCCAGCTGCGCCTGCACCGCAGACACGTCAAAGGCCACGCCCACACGGGACTCCGTAGGCTCGCCCGTGGTCTTGTCGCAGACGGCCTCCGCCTTGTCTCCCGCCAGCTGGTCGTGGAGCGCCTGCACGTCCACGGTTTGGGCCTTCTTCTCCTGATAGGTGCACGCAACCGGCGTCAGCGCGCCGCTTTGCAGCATGGCGGTCAGGTCGCCCTCCAGCTTCTGCGCGTCCAGCATGCGGCCGTCGGCGGGCTTGGTGATGTACAGGCCCTCGCCCTTTTCCAGACGGTATCCGCCGTCCACCACTGTGCAGTTCAGGCTGGCGGCCAGATCGTCACAGGCGGCGTCCAGCGACGCGGCATCCACCTCCAGCCGGGGCACGGCGGAGGTCTGGGTAAACCAGCTCTGTATGTACGCCCAGCCGCCCCGCAGCCAGGCCAGCGCACCGCCGCCCCAGCTCTCGTACCGCTGAGACGCGCCGGCGGCGATGGCGGCGGCCTGCGGCGTCACGGTGACGCCCAGCGTCTCCAGCGGCACATCGCCGATGGACGCGCCGTCCTCCGTCAGGGAGACGGCGGTGTCCTGCAGGAGCTGCTGCCCCTTCTCCGCCCACAGTGCTTCGATCTGCTGGTCGGTGCACTTGGACACATCCAGCCCCAGCACGTCCGTGTGGGGGAAGGCGGTATGGCCGTACACGGTCTGCGTCACCACGCAGGCGGCCAGATAGGCCAGCACCAGCACGCCCAGCACGATGCCGACGATCAGCGCCGCCTTCTTCCCCCCGGGCATGGGGGTCTTTTCCGGAACGGCAGCACCGTCCCCGTTTACAGTCACAGAAGACATGTTGTTCGTATCTTCCACGGAATGTCCCCTCCTTTTTCCGGTCTTTACAGGGCAGATACCCTGCGTCTGCCCATGATACCACAGACCGGCCGGAAATGGGTTACGATTCCGTAACAACAGCCGCCGGGCGGCGCTTGGGGATGTGGATGGTCAGGAGGATCTCCTCGTCCGTGTCCCGGCGGCCCACCTCCGCACCGACGCCCGCCGACTGCATCAGGCGGACGCCGCGCTCCACGCTGTTGAGGAACAGCCGCACATCCTTGATGATGTAGGTGGGGCGGCGGTGGGGCGGCTGCGTCCGGTCCTCCGCCGTCAGCGCGTCCACATACTGCTCCGCCTGGGCCACGTTCAGCCCCCGCTGCCCTATGTGCCGCGCTGCCGCCAGCTGCTGCTCCGGGTCGGTGAGCCGCAGCAGCGTCCGGGCGTGGCGCTCCGTCAGGCCGTACTGCCGCAGGCAGTCGATGACCGGCGTCGTCAGCCGCAGCAGCCGCAGCTTGTTGGCGATGGCGGGCTGGGACTTGCCCAGCTTGTCCGCCGCCTGCTGCTGGGACAGGCCGTAGCACCGGATGAGCCGGGCGATGGCCGCCGCCTCCTCCATATAGTCCAGGTCACGGCGCTGGAGGTTCTCGATGAGGGCCAGCAGCGCCGCGTCCTCCTCCCCCACCTCCGCCACAAGGCAGGGCACCTCCCGCAGGCCGGCGATGCGGGCGGCGCGGAGCCGGCGCTCCCCCGCCACCAGCTCGTAGAAGCCGCTCTTGTCCCGCACCGTCAGGGGCTGCAGAATGCCGTAGGCGCGGATGCTGTCCGCCAGCTCCCGCAGCGCCGTCTCATCAAAGCTGCGCCGGGGCTGCTGCGGGTTGGGCCGCACCGTGTTGATGGGTATGTAGCGGACGCGGCTGGACAGGAACTCCTTCTGTGTCTTTTTCATGGTCTCTCCCCTCCTTTGTGGTCCCATTATACGGCGCGGATACTGCGAAACAGGGCGCAAAGTGTCGGGAAATCCGCGAAAAGTTGTGTCTTGCGCAAAAAAGACGCCGTTTGGCGTCTTTTTTACGGTTATTTGACAGATCTACTGCCGCTCACGCTTCAGGCGGCGGATGTCCTCGCCGAAGAAGGGCAGGATCTCGTACTCCCCCTCCAACCGGGAGAGCACCGCCTGACCGTAGCGGCTGCCGATGTCCTCCGGGGCCAGATTGGTGCTGATGATGGTGGCGCGCTTCTCCATCAGACGCCCGTTGATGATCTGGTACAGGGCGCTCTGGACGAAGGCGGTGGTCATCTCCGTGCCCAGGTCGTCCAGAATCAGCAGGTCGCACTTCATGCAGCGGTCCGCGTCCTCGCTGCCGCCGTCGTCCCGGCGGAACTTGGCGTCCTCAAACCGGCTGAACACGCTGGCGGCGGTGTCGTACACCACGGAAAAGCCGTTCTCGCTGACCACCCGCGCAATGCAGGCGGAGAGGAACGTTTTGCCCAGCCCCGTGCCGCCGGACAGCAGCAGATTGCCGCTGCCCCGGGCAAACTGATAGGCGTAGTCCCGGCAGACGTCGAAGTTGCGCTCCATATTCTCCCGGGGCGACACGCCGAAGTCCGGCTGCACCGCGCTGTCGTACCAGTCGAAGCTGAACGTCTCAAAGCTGTCCTCCCCCAGCGGCAGCAGACGGGACAGCTCCGCCAGCTGCTCCCGGGCGTAGTAGGCCCGCAGGCACTGGCACACGCCGCCCTGCACATAGCCGGTGTCGCCGCATTTGGCACAGGCGGGCTTCTCCTCCAGCCAGTCCGCCGGATAGCCCAGGGATGCCAGCAGCTGGGCACGCTCCCGCTGGAGCTGGAGATTCTCGTCCCGCAGCACCCGGATGGCGGGCAGCGGGTCGGTGCCCCGGGCCAGCGCGGAGGAGATGATGCGGCTCATGGTGCCCCGCAGCTCCGTGTCGATCTCCGCCAGCCGGGGCGCGCGGGCAAAGGCCGTGCGCCGCCGCTGCTCCAGCTGGGAGGCGCGGCGCTGCTTGTCCTCGTCAAAGCGGGCCAGCGCCCGCTGCATGATCCTGCCGTCGTATGCCATATCGTCACCTCTTGATATACCGGCGCATCCACGCATTCTGCTGTCCGCCGCTCTCGCCGCCGCTGGGCGGCGTCCGGGCGGGCTTGCGGGCCTCGCCTCGCTCTACCTGCTGGGGGGTGTGCCAGCCGCTGTCGTGCCAGCGGCGCAGGATGCCGTTGAGATAGCGCCAGTTCATGTCCTTCTTGTAAAACACCGTCCGCTCGTAGGCCATGGCCACCGTCTCCGGCGGAAAACCCATGTCCATCCAGTCCGCGATGTAGCGGCTCTCCGCCTCCACCGGAGGACGGTCGGGCAGGTGCAGCGCCTGCATGTACGCCCCCATCTTCTGGCGGCGGCGGCTCCACGTCCGCAGGTAGGCGGCGGCGCTGACCTGGTCGAAAAGACCCAGCTGCGCCCAGTGGTAGCCCTCCTTCTCCACCTGCCGCATGGTGGGACGGCGCCCCTCGCCCCACTGGGCCTTGGCGCGCTCCACGCAGTGGCACAGCAGCAGATAGATCACGTCCGCCGGCAGGCCCAGATCGTCGTACAGTCCCGCCAGGATCTGCAGGTCGGCGGTGCGCAGCTTTTTGCCCAGCTGCTGCTCCGCCTGGGGGATCAGCAGGCGGAAGCCCTCGTTGTCCGTCAGCAGGGCGGTGATGTCCTCCGTGGAGTAGACGGGCCGCTCCGCCGCCGGTGCAGGACGGGGCTGCTGGGGACGGGGCAGCAGCCCCAGCTCCTGCAGCACGCCCTCCGCCGCGTCTATGCGCAGGCGGCTCATGGTGGGCAGCGCCCGCTCCAGCTCCTCCGGCGTGACGCCCCGGCCAAAGCGCTGCAGCGCCAGATACAGCAAGGCCGCATCACCCTCGCCGCGCTTGAGCAGGCTCTCCACCGCCGCGGCGGGCAGGGTCATATTCTCTTGTCCGCCCCGGAGGATATAGCCGCTCATGGACAGGGCCTCCTTTTTTGTCAGTGCCCCTATTTTACATGAAAAGTGGAGCGGCGTAAAGCAGGAGCGGTCACATTTTTACAAATTTCCGCTTTTCGCCAAAATACACTTTCCACGCCGGGAAATTGTGCTATAATGGATGCTGTATAAGCATCTCTACCAGTAGAATTTTTACGGATACACAGAGGAGGTTGACCTATGGCGAATCGGGTAACGATGACCATCTGCGGCACGGAGTACACGCTGGTGGCGGAGGAGGACGCGGCCTACATGGAAAAGGTAGGCGCCATGGTGGACGGCGAGATGCGCCAGCTGATGGACGGCGCCCACATGAGCCGGGACAATGCCGCCGTGCTGGCCGCCGTGAATCTGGCGGACGAACTGTGCAAGGCACAGGAGAACGCCGATAACCTGCGGCGCCAGCTGAAGACCTATCTGGACGAGGCCAGCCGCGCCAAGAACGAGGCCGCCGAGCTGCGCCGCAAGCTGCAGTCTCAGCAGAACCGCAAGGGATGATGGAGCTTCTCGCCCCCGCCGGCGGCTTCGACTCTCTCATCGCCGCCGTCCAGACCGGCGCGGACGCGGTGTATATGGGCTTCGGCGCGTTCAACGCGCGGCGCAGCGCCAAAAACTTTACCGACGGGGAATTTGCGTCGGCGGTGGCGTATTGCCATCTGCGGGGCGTGCGGGTCTTTCTGACGCTGAACACCCTGCTGACCGACCGGGAGCTGGTACAGGCGGCGGAGTCGCTGCGCAAGGCCAGCGCCATGGGCGTGGACGCCATACTGGTGCAGGACTGGGGCCTGCTGGCGCTGGCGCGGGAGATCGTGCCGGACGTGCCCCTCCACGCCAGCACGCAGATGAGCCTGTTCACCCTGGGCGGCGCCAACGAGGCCGCCGCGCTGGGCATGGAGCGGGTGGTGCTGGCCCGTGAGCTTTCCCGGGACGAGGTGCGGGAGATCTGCGCCGGGTGCCCCGCCCAGGTCGAGATATTCGGCCACGGCGCGCTGTGCATGTGCTACTCCGGACAGTGTGAGATGAGTGCCGTGGTAGGCGAGCGCAGCGGCAACCGGGGCGCCTGCGCCCAGCCCTGCCGCCTGCCCTACGGCGTGGACGGCCCCTGCCGGGGCGGACACCCTCTGAGCCTGAAGGACGCCAACCTGTCGGCGTATCTGGCGGAGATGGAGGAGATGGGCGTGGACTGCCTCAAGCTGGAGGGCCGCATGAAGCGGCCGGAGTATGTGGCGGTCATCACCGGCATCTACCGGCGGCTCATGGACGAAAAGCGCCGCCCTACGGCGGAGGAGAGCCGTCAGCTGGAGCAGGCGTTCTCCCGCAGCGGGTTCACCGACGGGTACTGGCTGGGGAAAAAGGGCCCCCAGATGTTCGGCACCCGTCCGGAGAACGCACCGGAACCGAAGGAGCTGTTTGCCGCCGCCCGCGAGACATACGAAAACGGACGGGAAAACCGGAAAATACCGGTGAATCTCCGTCTGACGGTGCGCCGGGGTGAGCCGGTGCGGCTGGGCGGCGCCTGTACCGCCAGCGGCGGTGTGGCCATGGCCATGGCGCAGGGCGATGTGCCGGAGGAGGCCCGGAACCGGGCGGTGACGGCGGAGGAGCTGCGGCAGCGGCTGAGCAAGACCGGCGGCACCGTATTTACGGCGGACCGTATCGAGATCGAGCTGGACGAGGGGCTGATGGTACCCGCCAGTGCCGTCAACGGTCTGCGCCGGGAGCTGCTGGAGGAGCTTGCAAGGCGGCGGGAGGACATCCCGGCCCGCCGGGATCTGCCCGTCCCTCCCCTGCCGGATGCGCCGGCGGGCAGGCAGGCTATGCGCTTCACCTGCTCCGTGCTGAAGGCAGAGCAGGTCACGGCGGCGCTGCTGGCGGAAAAGCCCGCCATCGTGTATGTGCCCATAGAGGAACTGGATAAGCTGGACGCCGTGCTGGATTGGGGAGAAACGGAGCTGTGCGCCGTGCTGCCCCGTGTATTCCGGACGGCGGACGAGGCGCCCCTGCGGCAGCTGCTGCAGCGGCACCCGGAGGTCTCCGTGTCTGTGGGCAATCTGGGACATCTCCCCATCGTGCGGGGGCTGGGTCGGACGCTGCGGGGCGACTGCGGACTGAACATCTTCAACTCCCGCGCCCTGCTGTTCTGGCAGGCGCAGGGGCTGGACTCCGCCGCGGTGTCCTTCGAGCTGCGGTGGCAGCAGATCCGCGATCTGAAGAAGTACCTGCCCTGCGAGGCTGTGGTCTATGGGCGGCTGCCGCTGATGGTGACGGAAAACTGCGTCACCCGGTGCAGCGTGGGCTGCACCCACGGGGCGGGCAGCGTCCTAACCGACCGTACCGGCGCGCAGTTCCCTGTGACCTGCGGCTACGGCTGCCGGTGCGAGATACAGAACAGCAAAACGCTGTTTCTGGCCGACAAGCCGGAGATGCAGCGCTGCGGCCTGACCTACGGGCGGCTGCGGTTCACCACGGAGACGCCGGAGCAGTGCGTCCGCGTGCTGCGGCGGTACCGGGACGGCGGCGACTGGACGCCGGAGGACCTGACGCGGGGCCTGTTTTACCGCGGCGTTGAGTAAACAACAGGTATAAATTTATTCAGATAATACGAATAGTTTTCAATATTTGCAGAAAAAGGTGTTTCTATGGAGTTGAAGATCAAGGCTCTGTCCCCCAAGATCGGGACGGAGATCCCGCTGCCTCGCTTTGCCACGGCGGGGGCGGCGTGCATGGACCTGTGCGCCTGCATCGACCTGCCGGTGACGCTGGCCGCCGGGGAGCGGCAGCTGATCCCCACCGGTATTGCCATCGCCCTGCCGTCGGCGGACTATGTGGCGCTGGTGTTCGCCCGCAGCGGGCTGGGCATCAGGCAGGGCGTGTGCCTGTCCAACGGTGTGGGCGTCATCGACAGCGACTACCGCGGTGAGATCGGCGTGGGACTGGTGAATCTGGGGAACGGCCCCTACACCGTCCATCCCGGCGACCGCATCGCTCAGCTGATGGTGACGCCGGTGGTGCGGCCCGTGGTGGTGCAGGCGGAGGAGCTGGACGAGACGGCACGGGGCGCCGGCGGCTTTGGCTCCACAGGGCGGTGAGCGGCATGGCAAGGATCGTACTGGCCTCCGGATCTCCCCGGCGGCAGGAGCTTCTGCAGCGGATGGGCATCCGGGATTTTACCGTCCGCGTGCCCCAGGTGGAGGAGTGGTACCCCGACGGCCTGACACCGCGGGAGATCGTATGCTATATCTCCCGGGAGAAGTCCCAGGCGGTGCCGGCGGAAGCGGATGAGATCGTCATCACCGCTGACACCATGGTATTTCTGGACGACAAAAAGCTGGGCAAGCCCGCCGACGAGGCGGAGGCGCTGGCCATGCTGACGGCCC